>NZ_JBXWQZ010000003.1:0-129703 GCF_059612645.1 Ruegeria sp. YKSF131
CAGATCGACGAACCGGTCAATCGAGCGCAAAAGGTGGTCTTGCGGGACATGATCCTCCAGCGAGAACTCGTAAAACAGCGACGCTTGCGCTTCCTGTCTCGGTCCCATCATGGCTGATCCCTCCCTTTAGGAAGAATTGAATCAGCAACTTACCAACCGATCAAGCCCGAGTTTTTCAACAAAATAGGCTCAAAGCCGACATTCACCCGGCCCGCTACTCCAGCCCCTCTTCGCCCAGCAGGTGCCGACCTTGCCGGTCTTCGACCTCGATCACCCAGAGGTCGGGGTCAAAGCTGCGCTGGCGCTGGATGGCGTGATCCACGTCGCCCTCGGGGCCGGAGGAAAGTTCGACCCATGTGCGTTCGCCGCTCATCAGATCAAAGCTGCGCTGAAAGGCGGTGGCCTGCCCATCGAGCGTATTGAGCTTGACCAAAACCGCGCCCGCGGTGTCATCGCCATGGGCCACAACAAAGGCGGGGATTTCCTGAAACCTGAGCCGCGCCAGATAGGCGTGAACCCAGAAATCAGCGGTCAGGCGGGTCATGCGTTGCCGTCTTTGAAATCCAGACCCATTTCCGAATAGCGCTCGGATTCCTCAAGCCAGTTGGGCCGGACTTTCACTTGCAGGAACAGGTGGATCTTGCGGTCGAGGAACTCTTCCAGTTCCGCCCGCGCGGCCTGACTGACGGCCTTGATCGTCTCGCCCTTCTTGCCCAGAACGATGCCCTTGTGGCCGTCGCGCATGACATAGATGACCTGATCGATTCTGGCCGAGCCGTCCTTGCGTTCTTCCCAGGTCTCGGTCTCGACCGTCAGCTGATAGGGCAGTTCCTGATGCAGGCGCAGGGTCAGCTTCTCGCGCGTCATCTCAGCCGCGATCATGCGCAGGGGCAGATCGGCGATCTGATCTTCGGGGTAAAGCCACGGGCCTTCGGGCAATTCGCCCGCCAGCCATTTGCGCAGGTCGTCGACGCCGTGGCCTTTTTCGGCCGAGATCATGAAAGTTTCGGCAAAGGGGTAGCGCGCGTTCAGGTCGCTGGTCAGCGCCAGCAGTTTCTCGGACGGCACCTTGTCGATCTTGTTGATCGCCAGCGCGATGGTGCGGCCCTGCCCGATCTCGGCCAGCCCTTCGAGGATGCGTTCAACCCCTTCGGTGATGCCGCGATGCGCCTCGACCATCAGCACGACGATATCGGCATCGGCGGCCCCGCCCCAGGCGGCAGCGACCATGGCACGGTCCAGACGGCGACGCGGTTTGAACAGACCCGGCGTGTCCACAAAGACCAGTTGCGCATCGCCTTCCATCGCAACGCCCCGGATACGGGCGCGTGTGGTCTGCACCTTATGGGTCACGATCGAGACCTTTGCCCCGACCATGCGGTTCAGGAGGGTGGATTTGCCTGCGTTGGGCTCTCCGATCAGGGCGATAAATCCGGCGCGTGTGGTCATGTGTCTGGCAATCCTGTCTGCAACTGCGCCCCCCTATAGCAGAAAGGGGCGGCGGGCCAGAGGGATTTGTCGCATTGCGGCCCTGCGTTTGCGGTGGCAGGACAGGCGCAGGTGCCCAGCCAGTTCCAGCCCGGCCGCAAATCCTTTCAATGAGGTTGTCATGAAACGTCGCGAGTTTCTTCTTGGAAGCGGCGCCGCCGCAGGTGCGTTTGGGTTGGGCGGATGGTCGCTGGCGGCAGGTGATGCAGCACAGGAACTGGTGCTGCAACCCGCCAGTTACCGGCTGCGAGAACAGCTTACCGCGGGGATGGTCAGCCTCTCGCCCGATGCGCCGCCGCCGGTTCTGTATGGGCGACAGGGCGAGCCTATGCGGCTGAGTGTGCGCAACACCTTGCCGGATTATACCTCGATGCACTGGCACGGGCTGCGCATTCGCAACGAGATGGACGGGGTGCCTTACCTGACCCAGATGCCCATCGGCGAGGGTGAGCGTTTTACCTATGAGTTCACGCCACCGGATGCGGGGACCTACTGGTACCACCCCCATTGCATGACGATGGAGCAGATGGCGCGCGGGCTGACCGGCGTGATGGTGATTGCCGAGCCGGACGAGCCGGGGTTCGACAGCGAACAGGTGATCAATCTGCGGGATTTCCGTCTGGACGAGGATGACGCGTTCCTGCCTGCCTATACGGCGCGGGGTGCGGCGCGGGCGGGCACGTTTGGTACAGTGCAGACCGCCAACTGGCAGAGCGCGGCAGTTTATGAACACGCGGCGGGCAGTCTGGTGCGGCTGCGGGTGGTCAACACGGACACGACCCGCATCTACAAGCTGCATCCCGAGGGGGCCGAGACCCGGATCATCGCGTGGGACGGGCATCCGGTCGAGATCGACCTGCCGGTGCCAACGGCGGATGAACCGCTGTTGCTGGGCCCCGGTCAGCGGGTGGATTTTGCCGTCCGGATGCCCGAGGGCGAAGGGCAGACGGCGGACCTGATGGCCAAGTTTCCCGGCCAACCGCACCGCGCCATGGCGCGCATGCAGGCTACTGGCACATCAGCGGCGCGCGATCTGCGAGAGCTGCGCCCGCTGCGTGCAAATCCCGTTGCGCGCCCCGATCCGGATCGTGCGGAATTGCATGAGTTCGTCTTTGGCTGGACGCCGGAGGGCAGTGCCCCGAATGACGGGTTCTGCGGCACGCTGGGGTACAGTTTCTGGTCGATCAACCGCAAACCCTGGCCGGGTGATGCGGCGCAGGGCACCGGGCCGCTGGCGGTATTGGAACAGGGCAAAAGCTATGTCCTGCGGTTGCGCAACGAGTCGCCCAACCTGCATCCGATCCACCTGCACGGGCTGGCCTTCGTGCCGCTGCGATCCAACCTGCGCATCCTGCCACCACTGATGACGGACACGATGCTGCTGTTGAAGGATGAGGTGGCGGATATAGCGCTGGTGGCGGACAACCCCGGCGACTGGGCGTTTCATTGCCATGTGATCGAACATCAGAAAACCGGGCTGACCGGGTTCATCCGGGTGGTTTGAACGATGAAACCCGTCGGCCCGACACCGGACCGGCGGGTTGAACGGATCAGATCACGGGTGACGTCGCAGGATGGGGTTCAGCACGGCCACAAACACGATGCCGTACAAAACATGTCCGATCAGCGCGACCCATGTGATGCCGACAAAGTTCAGGAACGGCGGCAGACCGGCAAAGGTCGTGACACCTCCGATAGCAAATACCCACAGACCGAAACCATAGATTGCCGAGGCAACAAACATGTGGACCGGGCCCAGAACCTTGACCCAGATTGGCTGGAAAATAAGGAACCAGCCCAAAGGATAGGCAATCAGGCCGACAATGTAGAAATGCACGAAGAAGCCCAGAAAAGCGTTGCTGGGAAGGCCCAGACTGGACAGCAAACTCTGCGCCAGACCTTCGGGTGACAGGTTGGCCCAGCCGATGCCTGGGCTGACGACCTGCCCCCAGAAATCGAAGGCCATGGTTGCCACAAACCCGGCAATGAACAGAAAGCCGATATTGACGAGCGAGAGTTTTGCACGTTGCATTGGATTGCCTTTATCCGTTGTTTCCCAAGTGCTTTGACCTGTCGCAGTCAGACTGATGCCAAAGCAGTTAACACCCAGATACATATCTCGGGTCGTGGCGGCTATAGTCTTCAAGTTTGATTGAAACTTGTGACAGGCCGGGCGGCAGCACCGATCAGCGGACCCGATCCAGCAACGCCTTGGCGGCCGCCTGTTCGGCCTGGCGCTTGGAGCCTGCGGTGGCTTGTGCCTCGGTTCCGTCCTGAAGGCGGGCGGCGATTGTGAAGACGGGGGCGTGGTCGGGGCCGCTGCGTTTGACCTCGACATAGCTGGGTGGTTTCTGGCCGCGCGCCTGCGCCCATTCCTGAAGCGCGGTTTTGGCGTCGCGGGCGTCGGCCTCGACCTTGTAGATACGGTCGCCCCAGAGGGCGAGAATAACATCGCGGGCAGCTTCGAACCCGGCGTCGCGGTAGATGGCGGCAATCACCGCCTCCATCGCGTCGCCCAGCAGCGCCTGTTTGCGGCGCCCACCCGAGAGCATCTCGGACCGGCCCAGTTTCAGCACCGCGCCCAGATCGATCTGGCGGGCGACATCTGCGCAGGCCTCTTTGCGGACCAGAGCGTTGAACCGGGGCGCAAGCTGGCCTTCGGAGGCTTTCTTGTCGGCCTCAAGCAGCGCGGTGGCCATGACAAGACCCAGCACCCGGTCGCCCAGAAATTCAAGCCGCTGATTGTCGGGCCGGGTCGACGATGAGACCGAGCCGTGGGTCAGCGCACGCACCAGCAGCTCGGGGTTGGCAAATTCATACCCCAAACGCTGCTGGAAAGCCTTTATCTCGGCTGAGAGCTTCAATTGACCGCCTTGAAGAAGCGATCCCCACGCCAGGTCCAGAAGAACAGCATGGACCGCCCGGCAGACGAGAACATGATCCGGTCGGCGCGACCGATCAGGTTTTCGTAGGGCACATAGCCAACCCCGCCAGCGGATTGCGGCAGGCGGCTGTCAGCCGAGTTGTCGCGGTTGTCGCCCATGAAGAAATAATGGCCCTCGGGCACGGTATAGATGCCGGTATTGTCCGAGCCCTGATTGCCGATATTCAGCACGTCATAGGTGACGCCGTTGGGCAGGGTTTCGATCAGGCGCGACTTTTCACAGGCGCCGCCAACACCGACGGGGCCGTTTTCACAGCGTGGGCGCAGTCGTTGCGGGCCCTGTGGTTCGGCGATTTCGGTGAATATGCCGTCAGGCTGCTGCGGAACCGGTGTGCCGTTGAGGATGATCTGCCCTTCGCGGACCTGAATGCGGTCGCCCGGCAGGCCGATCAGGCGCTTGATATAGTCACGTCCGCTGACCGGGTGGCGGAAGACAATGACGTCGCCGCGCACGGGATCGCCGCCCCAGATGCGGCTTCCGTCGTCGCCCTGCATCCAGCCACAGAGATCTTCGGCGTCGATATTCAGGCCGACACTGGGGATGATCAGGCTGGGACATGAGGCGTAGGAATAGCCGTAGGCCATCTTGTTGACGAAGAGGAAATCGCCGATCAGCAGCGTCTGCTTCATCGAACCGGACGGAATCCAGAACGGTTGAAAGAAGAGGGTCCGGAACACGCCCGCGATCAGCAGGGCATAGACGATGGTCTTGATCGTTTCCCAGACGCCGCTTCCGGTTTTGGCTTCCTCGGCCATACTGCTCTCTCCAGTTCTCTGTGCTTGGCTTCGCTGCTACATGCGGGGGGGATGGGGTCAAGTCAAGGCTGTGTGACGTGATCTTGCAGGGGACGCGCCTCGATCACGACAAAGGCCTGTGCCCAGGGGTGGTCATCGGTCAAGGTGACGTGGATGATCGCCTCGTGACCTGCGGGGGTCAGTTCGTTCAGGCGTTCGGCGGCCCAGCCGGTGACATGCATCACCGGCTGCCCGGTGCGCAGGTTGGTGACGGCCATGTCTTTCCACGAAATGCCCATGCGCAGGCCGGTGCCGAGCGCCTTGGAACATGCCTCTTTCGCGGCCCAGCGTTTGGCATAAGTGCCTGCGGTATCCGCGCGGCGTTCGGCCTTGCGCTGTTCGGTGTCAGTAAAGACACGGTTGCGGAACCGGTCGCCGAACCGGTCGAGCGTACCCTGAATGCGGTCGATGTTTGCAAGGTCTGTACCGATGCCGAGGATCATATGGCTCTCATTTCTCTGGTCGGGCCAATCAACGGCAATTGATGACCACACGCAAGCGGTTGGTTGCCGTATTCCGTGATATACTTTACCGGAATGTTCAATTTTTTCGTTGGTGCGGGGGACGCAATGTCGAAAATTCCGTTCATGGCAATCGCGGTGGCTGGCATTGTCGCAAGCACCGTTTTCCCCGCTTTTGCACAGGATTGCGGAACCGAGGATACCCCCTGTCAGGTTGGAGAGGTGTCCTATCGGGTGGTTCTGCCGGATGCAGCGCCCGAGCCGCCAGCTGTTATCTATCTGCATGGCTATGGGGCAACGGCGAATTCAGCCGTAAATCTTTCCGGCCTCGCGGCGGCTTTTACCGACCGCGACATCGCCTTTATCGCGCCGAACGGTCAGGTCGACATTGGCAATCCCAAGGCGCTGGATTGGGGGGTGCATGATGGCTATCGCTGGCCGCGGGATGATCTGGCCGCGCTGGAGCAGATCAAGGAAGACGCCATTGCCCGTTTCGACCTGAACGCCGATCGCATTTTGCTGGCGGGGTATTCACGCGGCGGATCACTGGTTTGGGACAAGGCCTGCACGGATCATTCCTTTGCCTTTGCCTATGCCTCGGCATCAGGGGCCTTTTGGGAGCCGATGTGGCGACGGTGCAGCGGACCGGTTCACATGCATCATTCGCACGGATTTGCAGACCGGACCGTCCCGCTGGAGGGGCGTTTTGTGACCTTTGGGGACTATGATTTCGAACAGGGTAGCGTTTTGAAATCCATTGAAATTCTGACCAGAACCAATGGATGCGGGCAGATGGCGAACAGCGTTTCAACAGAAGGTGCAACCTGGCGAAAGAAGTGGACCGAGTGTCAGAACGGCTCTGTCACCCTGTCGCTGGGGCCACATGGTCACGGCAGGCAACCCGGTTGGGCAAATGCTGTTGCGGAATGGTTTCTGGAAATCTCGAGCGCGCCCTAGCGCCTCCACCGGCATTTGCCGAAATCAACTTGCCTGCTTTACGACAACCGCACCGTCAAAATCTTGTAACTCGCCAGGCCAAAAAACCCGGCAAAGGCGAAATCGAACCAGCGGCGGGCGCGGCGGTAGGTGCGGACCATGCGGGCGGATGAGAACAAAAACGCATAGCCGATGAAGATCAGCAGCGATCCTGCGTACAGCATGGCGAAATAGCCCAGCAGCATCGGCAGGTTGGCATCGCTTGGCGCGACGATGGCATAGATCGACCCCCAGCTGAGGATTGCCTTGGGGTTGGTCAGGTGGATCGCCGCGCCTTTGGCAAAAACCGTGGGCAGCGTGCCGGTGACCGGTTTACCCAGGGCGACCTCATCATCCGAGGTCATCGCGCGTTTCAGGGCCTTCAGCGCCAGCCAGCCCAGATAGGCCACGCCGACATAGCGGATCACCTCGAACAGCCAGACATTAGCCAGCATGACCGCCGACAAGCCCAGCGCCGCGGCAATGCCCCAGGCGGCCGATCCAGCGCAGATGCCAAGGGCAAAGGCCAGCCCGGCGGTGCGGCCTTCGGTCATGGCGGTTCCGGCAATGCCCATCGTGGCCGGGCCCGGAGATCCCCCGGCCATGAGCCAGGCGAACCAGATGGCGATAAAGCCGGAGGTGATCACGCGCGCGCCTCGTCCATCAGGCGGCGCATCTCCCGAATGGCGGGGGTGAGACCCAGGAAGATCGCCTCACCAATCAGGAAATGCCCGATGTTCAATTCCATGACCTCGGGGAAAGCGGCAACCGGCTTTACGGAGTCATAGGTAAGGCCATGGCCTGCATGGACCTCGAGCCCCAGCGAATGGGCAAAGGTGGACATCTGGCGCAGCGATTCAAGCTCGCGCGCGGCGGCGTCCATACGTCCTTCGGCATGGGCGTCGCAATAGGCACCGGTGTGCAGTTCGATCACCTCGGCACCGATGCGGTGCGCGGCCTCGATCTGACGCTGATCCGCGGCGATGAAGATCGACACGCGGCACCCGGCCTCGCGCAGGGGGGCGATGAAATGGGCCAGCTTGTTTTCCTCGCGCGCGACTTCGAGCCCGCCTTCGGTGGTGCGTTCCTCGCGCTTTTCGGGAACGATACAGACGGCGTGCGGTTTGTGGCGCAGGGCGATTTTCTGCATCTCTTCGGTGGCGGCCATTTCAAAGTTCAGAGGCACCGACAGAACCTCCATCAGCCCGTCGATATCGGCGTCCGAGATATGGCGGCGGTCTTCGCGCAGATGCGCGGTGATGCCGTCGGCGCCGGCCTCCTCTGCCAGCTTGGCGGCGCGCAGCGGGTCAGGATAGGCCCCGCCGCGCGCGTTGCGCACGGTGGCGACATGATCGATATTCACACCCAGACGCAGACGGCTTTCGGACATCATTTGGTTCCTTTTGCAGATTTTCGCCCCGACCTTAGCGATCTTGGCGCGGGACCGGCAGGTGTTTCTTCGGCCCGGCGTTTGATTTCTTCAAACTTTGCCTTGATCTTGGCGCGGCGGCGCAGCTGGTAGGTCAGGATCAGCGGCAGGCTGAGGTAGTAGCAGATGATGCCCGCCACGATGCCGGGAATGATGCCGCCAATCATGTAAGGATAGAAAACGTCGTGATAGAACTGCCCCAGCCCGTGCCAGTCGGCCACGCGGTCCGTGAACAGGGCAAGAAGATTGTCCTTGAGGTCACCGATGGCGTCGGCAAATTTGCCCATCAGCCCCTGCGTGTCGCCTTCTTCATATTCGGTGCCCAGCAGGAAATGCCCGGTTTGCAGGCAGATCACCCCAATCGGGACATAGGTCAGGGGATTGCCGAAGAACGTACCGCTGAGCGCGGCCAGAATATTACCCTTGATCAGCCGCGCACCAATTGCGGCGACCAGAAAGTGCAGCCCATAAAACGGCGTGAAGGATGCGAAAACGCCCGCCCCGATGCCACGGGCAATCCGGTCAGGGGAATCCGGCAGGCGGCGGACACGGTGTTTGACATAGTGGAAGGCGCGGGTCCATCCGCCACGCGGATAGACGAGTTCCGAAGCGACCTGAACAGGAGAGCGTCGGTCTCGGCGCTTGAATACCACCCGTGATCACCCCTTCTCAGCCAGCCGCGGTCGCGGTTTTGGTCCGGTCCCGATAACGCTCGACCGCTGCAACGTCGCTTTCAGCCTCAAGCATCAGCATCAGCGAATGCAACTGTTCAAGGTCGCGCAGTTCGACATTGATCAGCAGGCGGTAAAAATCCGGTTTGCGGTCCACAAATTCCAAGTTTGAGATATTGGCCTTTTTCTCGCCGATCAATGTGCAAATGCGCCCCAGAACCCCGGCATCGTTGCCGATGGTCAGATCCAGTGTCGCCCCATAGACGGCCGGGTGCGTGCCAGAATGCCAATGCAGATCGACCCAGCGTTCCGGTTCGCTTTCATATTGGCTGAGCTTGTCGCAGTCGATGGCGTGCACCACAACACCCTTGCCCCGGTAGGTGATGCCGACGATCCGTTCGCCCGGCAGCGGCTGGCAGCAGGGCGCGCGGTCGAATTTCTGGCCGGGCTCAAGACCGATCACCGCGCGCCGCAGCGGGATGGCATCGCCGTCATCCTGAGCCAGTTCTGGATAAACGGCCTGAACCACCTCATGAGCGGTCAGTTCGGCACTGCCCAGACGGGCCAGCAATTCATGCCGGTCTTTCAGGCGCAGGTGCTTGGCGGCGGTATCAAGCGCCTTGTCGGTGGCCTTGCGACCCACATGGTCAAAGCCCGAGCGCGCCAGTTCCTTGCCCAGCTTGATGAACCGTTCGCGATCCACCTCGCGCAGGGCGCGGCGGATGGCGGTACGGGCCTTGCCGGTGACGGCGATCTCAAGCCACGTGACCTGCGGTGTCTGCCCGTCAGCGGTGATGATATCCACGGACTGGCCGTTCTTCATCCGCGTCCAGAGCGGCACGCGAATGCCATCGACCTTGGCCCCCACACAGGCATGGCCGATCCGGGTGTGGATGGCATAGGCGAAATCGATCGGGGTCGCGCCCCGCGGCAGTTTCACCACGTCGCCCTTGGGGGTGAAGCAGAAGACCTGGTCCGAATACATCTCGAGCTTGACGGCTTCGAGGAAATCTTCGTGATCATCCTCGTTGTCGAATTGCTCGGTCAGGTTGGATATCCACTTCGCCGGGTCGACGGCAAAGGGGTTTTCCGTGCGCACCCCGTCCCGGTAGGACCAGTGCGCCGCAACGCCGGTTTCGGCCACATCGTGCATCTGGCGGGTGCGGATCTGAACCTCGACCCGTTTGCCGTCGCGCCCTGAAACCGTGGTATGGATTGAACGGTAGCCGTTCGATTTCGGCTGGCTGATATAGTCCTTGAACCGCCCCGGCACCGCGCGCCAGCGCTGATGGATGGCCCCAAGCGTGCGATAGCAGTCTTCTTCCGTCTGCGTGATGATGCGGAACCCGTAGATGTCCGAGAGGCGCGAGAAGCCCTGATCCTTTTCCTGCATCTTGCGCCAGATCGAATAGGGTTTCTTGGCGCGGCCAAAGACTTCGGCCTCAATGCCTGCCTTTTCCAGCTCGTGGCGCATGTCGCCGGTGATGCGGTGGATCACATCGCCGGTTTCGCGTTGCAGCGTGATAAAGCGACGGATGATCGACTGGCGGCCTTCGGGATTCAGGACGCGGAACGCGAGGTCTTCGAGCTCCTCGCGCATCCATTGCATCCCCATGCGGCCCGCAAGCGGCGCGTAGATATCCATCGTCTCGCGCGCTTTCTGAACCTGCTTTTCGGGCCGCATCGCCTTGATGGTGCGCATGTTGTGCAGACGGTCGGCCAGCTTGACCAGAATGACCCGCAGGTCCTTGGACATGGCCATGAACAGCTTGCGGAAATTCTCGGCCTGTTTGGTTTCGCGGCTGGACAGTTGCAGGTTGGTCAGCTTGGTGACGCCATCGACCAGTTTGGCGACCTCATCCCCGAACAGGTCGGACACCTTGCCGTAATTGGCCTTGGTGTCTTCGATCGTGTCATGCAGCAAAGCCGTAATGATCGTCGCATCATCCAGACGCTGTTCGGTCAGGATGGCGGCAACGGCAACAGGGTGGGTAAAGTAGGGTTCGCCAGAGTGGCGGAATTGCCCTGCGTGCATCTGCTGGCCAAACTCATAGGCCAGCGCGAGACGTTCAGCATTCGTCTTGGGATTGTAGTTGCGGACCAGCGCAATCAGATCGTCAGCAGAAATCATCCGGCCCGCACCTTCGTCTTTGGAGCTTACCCCTGCCCTTGAGCCTCCATCAGAGCGCGCAGGAGCTTTTCTTCGGACATGTCGTCCATCGCAGGCTTGTCCGACTCGGCACCCATCAGCAGCGCCATCTGATCTTCTTCCGGCTCATCAACCTCGATCTGGGTCTGGTTGGCCTCGATCAGGCGTTCGCGCAGGGCGTCCGCACCTTGGGTCTCGTCGGCGATTTCGCGCAAGGACACGACAGGGTTCTTGTCGTTGTCGCGGTCAACGGTAATCGCGGCACCGGCAGAAATCTCGCGCGCCCGATGGGCGGCCAGCATCACCAGTTCGAACCGGTTTGGAACCTTGTCTACGCAATCTTCAACCGTCACGCGGGCCATTGGGCGCTCTCCGTTTCTGAGTCCATGTCAGGAAGAGGTTTATCTAAGCGCGATTCCGCGCCTTGACAAGCAGGAAATGCTGCATTTGCAGGGATCACAGTGGCGTAACCGCTGCAACCTCGGATGGGGGCAGGTCGGCGACCATCTGGGAAACCGTGCGATCAAGCACAGGGTGGCGCCAGTCGGGCACAATATCCGCCATCGGCACAAGCACAAAAGCGCGGTCCTGAAGGCGCGGATGCGGCAGGATCAACTGTTCCGGTGCTTCTTGCCGCTGTGCCTCGGGCGGCAGAGTCAGCCAGCGGTCGAACAGGGCGCGGTCGGGCAGAATCTGATCGCCATAGCACACAAGATCCAGATCCAGCGTCCGCATTCCCCAGCGCTGCACCCGTTCACGACCGAACTGGTGTTCAACCTCGTGCAGTACGCGCAAAAGCTGGGCCGGGGATTTGTCGGTTTCGATCAGCACAGCCGCATTCACGTAGTCCGGACCAGCGCCAGCGGGGAAGCAGGGTGTCGCAAAAAACCGGCTGACAGAGCGAATCACTACGCCCTGTTGCGAAAGTGCGTCAATTGCGCGCTGTAGCGTTACAGCGGGCCCATTTCCTCTCAGATCGAGATTTGCGCCCAATGCCACAACCGCATTTGGCAAAGAATTGTACATATGCTACCCTATATTCGACACATTGCATACTTGCGATAACCGACAAAAGTTCTAATTATAAGCCCACCAGAGTGCGCCATATTATAACTCACACACCCACTCACTCACGTAACGCGGCGCAATCTGGATTATACCGGAAGGACCTATTTATGTTTTATAAGGACGAACGGCTAGCGCTGTTCATCGACGGCTCGAATCTTTATGCCGCGGCAAAAGCACTCGGTTTCGACATAGACTACAAACTTCTGCGGCAGGAATTCATGCGCCGTGGCAAGTTGCTTCGGGCTTTCTACTATACAGCGCTGCTTGAAAACGACGAGTATTCACCGATCCGCCCATTGGTTGACTGGCTGCATTACAACGGCTTCACCATGGTCACAAAACCGGCCAAGGAATACACCGACAGCATGGGGCGTCGGAAAGTCAAAGGAAACATGGATATCGAGCTGACTGTCGATGCCATGGAACTGGCACCGCGTGTGGATCATATCGTGCTGTTCTCGGGTGACGGGGATTTCCGCCCGCTGATCGCCAGCCTGCAACGTCAGGGCGTTCGCGTGTCGGTCGTGTCAACGATCCGCAGCCAGCCGCCGATGATTTCGGACGAGCTGCGCCGTCAGGCCGACAACTTCATCGAGCTGGAAGATCTGCGTGACGTGATCGGTCGCCCGCCGCGTGAAATGCCGACAGAGCATCGCAGCGTCGCGGTTGCAGGCGGCAGCTGATCCGGCACCACTGCCTGTTGATGGGAAAAATTCGCGCGGTCAGGACCGGGGTCCTGGCCGCGCTTCTTTAACTAAGGATTGGTGCTTAAACATCCTCTGACTAACAACGATTCGTGTCAGATGAATGACAATGTCCTGTCTGGACCAAGGCCGGGAAAAGACTTACCTGTGCCCTAAGGAGACAGCCGAATGACCAAGCCGCCACTGACACTTTACCTGGCCGCCCCGCGCGGGTTCTGCGCCGGTGTGGACCGCGCCATCAAGATCGTTGAAATGGCCCTGCAGAAATGGGGGCCGCCGGTCTATGTGCGCCACGAGATCGTGCATAACAAATTCGTGGTCGACGGGTTGCGGGCCAAAGGGGCTGTGTTTGTCGAAGAACTGCATGAATGCCCCGATGACCGCCCGGTGATCTTTTCCGCCCATGGTGTTCCGAAATCGGTACCCGCCGAAGCCGCGCAACGTGAGATGATCTATGTGGATGCCACCTGTCCCCTGGTGTCGAAGGTTCATGTCGAGGCGCAGCGCCATGCGGATGCGGGATTGCAGATGATCATGATCGGCCACAAGGGCCATCCCGAAACCGTTGGCACGATGGGACAGTTGCCAAAGGGTGATGTGCTGCTGGTCGAAACGGTCGAGGATGTGGCCACCGTGCAGGTGCGCGACCCCGACAAGCTGGCCTTTGTCACCCAGACCACCCTGTCAGTGGATGATACCAAGGACATCATCGCAGCCCTTCAGGACCGGTTCCCGGCCATTGTCGGGCCGCATAAGGAAGACATCTGTTATGCCACCACCAACCGGCAGGAGGCCGTGAAGGCCGTGGCCCCCATGGCCGATGCGCTGCTGGTTGTGGGAGCTCCGAACTCGTCAAACTCCCGCCGTCTGGTCGAGGTTGCCTCACGCGAGGGGTGCAAATACGCGCAGCTGGTCCAGCGTGCGACCGAGATCGACTGGCGCGCTTTGCAGGGCATCGAAAGCGTTGCGGTGACCGCAGGCGCATCGGCCCCGGAATTGCTGGTGAACGAGGTGATCGACGCCTTCCGCGACCATTACGATGTCACTGTCGAGCCGGTCGAGACCGCAACCGAAAACGTCGAGTTCAAAGTACCGCGCGTGTTGAGGCAACCGGCGTGACCGGCGTGCCGAAGGCGCCGCTTTATCTTGGGTTGGCGGGACTGGTCCCGTTTGTCTGGGGCGCGCTGACATATCTGAACGGCGATCTGAACGACTGGGGCACGCATACATTTGGCCCGCGCTTTGTCGGGCCTTATGTGCAGCTGTTCTATGGCTCGGTCATCCTGAGCTTTATGTCCGGTGTTCTGTGGGGGTTTGCCACCAAGACCTCGGGCAGCAAGGCGGCGCTGTGTTATGGGCTGTCGGTCCTGCCTGCGCTGTGGGCCTTTGCCATGACGGGCGGCGGGCCGGTCACTGCGGGCACCAATCTGATCTACGGGTTCACTGGCTTGCTGCTGCTGGACGCCCTGTTTTCATACTGGCGGCTGACGCCGGTCTGGTGGATGCAGCTGCGTATCCTGCTGACCGCGGTCGTTCTGGCCAGCCTAGCCGTCGGAGTGTACCTGTGAGCGACAAACGCACAATTGATGCCTATACGACCAGAGTAAACGAATATCTGGCCATTCCTTTACCAGCCGAACAGCTCAAGACCCGTCAGGAATTTGCCGATGCGGTCGGTGCGGGCGGTTATGTGCTGGATCTGGGGTCAGGACCCGGATCGGACAGCGGTTTCCTGATGCGTCAGGGGCTGAAGGTGCGGGCGCTGGATGCCACCCCCGCCTTTGTCGAACATGCCCGCCGGAACGGGGTGGACGCGCATCTGGGCACGTTCGACGACGTTACTGAAACCGCCGAATATGATGGCGTCTACGCCAGTTTTTCCCTGCTGCACGCGCCGCGTGCGGATTTTCCGCGTCACCTTAAAGCGATCCACACGGCCCTGAAGCCCGGAGGCCAGCTGTTTCTGGGCATGAAGCTGGGCACGGGCGAGCATCGTGACGATCTGGACCGCTATTACACCTATTACTCGGAAGCCGAAATCCGAGAGGCGCTGACCCAGGCCGGGTTCACGGTTGACCGCGCGGTCGAAGGAATGGGCAAGGGTCTGGCCGGGTCGTACGACGGGTTTATTCTGGTGTTCGCCCATGCCTGAGTTGTTTGCCTATACAGATGGCGCCTGTTCCGGCAATCCCGGCCCCGGAGGCTGGGGCGTGCTGCTGCGCGCGAAGAACGGGGACAGGGTTCTGAAAGAGCGGGAACTGAACGGGGGCGAGGCCGAGACGACCAACAACCGGATGGAGTTGCTGGCTGCCATCAGCGCGCTTGAGACGCTGGAGCGCCCGTCGAAGATCACCATTGTCACCGACAGCGCCTATGTGAAGAACGGCGTCACCGGCTGGATATTCGGCTGGAAGCGGAATGGCTGGAAAACCTCGAACAAGAAGCCGGTCAAGAATGTCGATCTGTGGCAGCGTCTGGACGAGGCGCAGGAACGACATGATGTGACATGGGAATGGGTCAAGGGCCATGCGGGCCATCCCGAAAACGAAAAGGCCGATGAACTGGCCCGCGCAGGCATGGCGCCCTTCAAGCCGAAAAAGGCGCAGGCGTGAGCGCGCTGACGCTGCTGGATTATGCCTCGGTTCTGATCTTTGCGCTGACCGGGGCGCTGGTGGCCAGCCGGGCGCAGCTGGATCTGGTGGGTTTTGCCTTCATGGCCTGCTTGACCGCAGTTGGCGGCGGCACGGTACGCGACCTGTTGCTGGACCGGCACCCGATCTTCTGGGTCGGCCAGCCAGATTACATCCTGATCGCCGTCGCGGCGGCGGTGTTTGTGTTCTTTACCGCGCATCTGGTGGAAAGCCGCTATAACTGGCTGGTCTGGCTGGACAGTTTCGCGCTGTCAGTCGCCGTTGCGGCCGGAACCGGAGCCGCGTTGTCACTGGATCAGCCCGGTATCATCGTCGTGCTGATGGGAGTGACGACCGGGTGTCTGGGCGGGCTGATGCGCGACGTGGTCTGCAACGAGGTGCCGCTGGTGCTGAAACAGGGCGAACTTTACGTCTCGTGCGCATTTGTTGGGGCGTTGACGGCGGTACTTGCGGTCAGGCTGGGGCTGGAGCCCGCCTTTGTGCTGGGTCTGTGCGCCCTTGTGTGCTGGGCCTTGCGGGCCGGGTCGCTGGTGTTTGGATGGCAGTTGCCCGTCTACAAAAGCCGCCCGCCCCGAAACTGAACCTGTCGGTGGACGCGACCGGGGCGGGCTGATAGCTGTTTGGAACGCGCAGCCCGGAGGCCAAATGCCGTTCAGACTTACATCGATTGCGGTCTCACTGGCTTTGCTGGCCTCATGCGGCGCATATTATGCACCCGTCCGCTTTGTTGCTGAGGGTGACCGGATCATCGCCTCGGGCACGATTGACGAAACAACGCTGTCCGCTTTCGAAGACGTCACCGCCGAAAACCCCAAAGCGCGCACGCTGGTGCTGCAATATATCGAGGGGTCGGTGGATGACGACGCCAATGTCATCTTCAGCCGAGAGGTGCGCAAGGCCGGGTTCGATACCGTTGTGCCATCGGACGGTCTGGTTGCCAGCGGCGGCACAGATCTGTTTCTGGCCGGACATCGCCGCGTTTTGCAACCGGGGGCCTGTGTCGGTGTTCACAGCTGGGCCGGATCGGGGCTGGTGGCCACGGAGTTGCCCAAAGATGACCCGGAACATGACCGCTATCTGGATTATTTCAGGGACATTGGTGTGGATGAGGCGTTTTACTGGTACACGCTGTATGCGGCCCCAGCCGACAGCATCCACTGGATGACCGCCGCCGAGGCGAACCGGTTCGATATGACGACGAAAGCCGCCCCGGCGCTTGGTTCAGCGCTGGAGTGCGACGAGCGCTGATCTGCTGCACTATCTTGTCGAGTGAAGGTTTCCAGGACGGAATGCGCGGCCAAGGAATATGCTAGCGGCGCAGGTAGGTCTGCCAGATCCAGATCACCAGCAATGCGCCCAGAACCGCGCCCACAAAGCCCGACATCCAGCCCATGACGGTTATCAGAAACCGCAGAACGAACCCTCCGATCAGGGCCCCGAAAACACCGATCAGCATGGTGGTTGGAATGTCCGCCTCGATCCGCATCAGGCGGGTGGCGAGGAACCCCGCGGCAGCGCCGATGATGATCAGGGCGACGACGGGCATGTCATTTTCGCCAATGGGTCGGCACGATGATCAGCGCGCCGATAGACGAGATCACCGCATCCAAACCCGGAGGGCCAAAGCTGATACCGAACATGATGCGGATGAAGTAGAACAGGAACGCCCCGCCCACGCAGATGATGATCGACTGAAGATAGCCGTTATGGGTGAACCCGGTCTGTTCGGACAGATATCCGACGATCCCGGCAATCACGACGGTCCCCATCATCACCATGAACATCGGGCTTCTCCTAGGTCAGGCGGGTGCCGGTGGGAATGGGCCAGCCCCGCAGGAAGGTTTCCCTATCCTGCGCGCCTTTACCCGCCCGTTGCAAGCGCAGCAGTTCGACCGCGCCCCGACCGCAGGCCACGTGCAGGTCGTCGTTCAGAACCTCACCCGCTGCGCCCTGCCCGTCTGCCAGCCGCGATGCCAGCAGCTTGATGCGTTCGCCATTCATTTCGGTCCACGCGCCGGGAAAGGGTGACAGCCCGCGAATTTGCCTGTCGACCTCAACCGCCGGGCGCGTCCAGTCGATGCGGGCCTCGGACTTGTCGATCTTGGCGGCATAGGTCACGCCATCCTCGGGCTGCGGTTCCGGTGTGAGATCCGGCAGCTTGGCCAGAGCCTCGACGATCAGCGCGGCCCCCATGGCCGAGAGCCGGTCATGCAGATGCGCGGTGGTTTCTTCAACCTCAATCGCGGTTGCCTGTCGCAGCAGGACCGGGCCGGTGTCCAGACCGGCCTCCATCTGCATGATGCAGATCCCGGTTTCGGCATCGCCGGACATGATCGCCCGGTGGATCGGGGCGGCACCGCGCCAGCGCGGCAGCAGGCTGGCGTGGATGTTCAGGCAGCCGTGTCGCGGCGCGTCCAGAATGGGTTGCGGCAGGATCAGGCCATAAGCGACGACGACGGCGATATCGGCGTTCAGCGCGGCAAACGCGGTCTGTTCGTCAGCAGATTTCAGAGAGGTTGGGTGGCGGACGGGCAGGCCCAGCGCCTCGGCCCGGGCGTGAACCGGTGTCGGGCGGTCTTTCTTGCCACGTCCGGCGGGGCGCGGGGGCTGGCAGTAGACGGCGGCGATGTCGTGCCCGGCCCTGACGAGTGCGTCCAGCACCGGGACCGAAAAATCGGGGGTTCCCATGAAGATGATGCGCATCGTTGGCTCCGGCGGTTGGGACAGGTGCCGGGCTGAAACCCGGCCTACGGTTTTCAGGTTTGTTTGCGGGCCTTGCGCAGCAGCATGTCACGTTTGACCTTGCTGAGCCGGTCGAAATACATCCGTCCGTTCAGGTGGTCGATCTGGTGCTGCACGCTGGTCGCATCGATCCCGACGAAATCGCGGCGGTCCAGCATGCCATGTTCGTTCAGGAACTTCACGGTCACCGCGCGCGGGCGTTTGATTGTGGCCGAGACGCCGGGCAGGTTCGGGCTGGCCTCTTCATGTTCGCGCAGCTCGATCGAGCTGTGCAGGATTTCCGGGTTTGCCAGACGCACGGCCCGGCCCCGTTCGGCAGAGCCGTCAACAACGGCAAGCCGCAGCATCACCCCGATCTGTGGCGCGGCAAGACCGACGCCGGGCATCGCCTCCATCGTGTCGATCATGTCGTCCCAGATGGCGCGGACCTCATCGGTGATCTCGGGCACCTCATCCGCCTTGGTGCACAGGCGCTTGTCAGGCCATGGCAGGCAGGTACGAACGGTCATGCACGGGCCCGTTCGCGTTTGAGCTTTTGCATCTTGCGGGTGATCATCTGCCGTTTCAGCGGCTTGAGATAGTCGATGAACAGCTTGCCGTCCAAGTGATCGATCTCGTGCTGAACGCAGGTGGCCCAGAGCCCGTCAAAGGTTTCCTGTTGCAAGTTTCCGTCGCGGTCCATCCATGTCACATCGACCACTTTGGGGCGCGTCACCTCGGCGTATTGATCAGGGATCGACAGGCAGCCTTCCTCGTAGACATTGGTTTCTTCCGAGGCCGCGATGACCTGCGGGTTGAACATGATCAGCGGGCGCGGCGCCTCGCCTTCTTCCTTAATGCAATCCAGCACGATCAAGCGATCCAGCACGCCGATCTGTGGCGCGGCGAGGCCAACACCCGGGGCGTCATACATCGTTTCCAGCATATCATCGGCCAGTGCGCGCAGGTCGTCCGTGAGGTCGGCCACGGGGGCGCAGACCTTCTTGAGACGGGGGTCGGGATAGATCAGGATGTTACGTTTCATGAGGCTGATTTAGGGCATCGTGCCCCGCGCCGCAACGCCCCCCTTGCACCTGCCTGAATTGCGGTTAGCTTTCGACCATCAGAATGGAGCTGACATGACTTTCAACGACCAGATCGACCGCCGGGGCACCAACAGTACCAAATGGGACAAGATGGAGATGCTGTACGGCGTCTCGCCCGAGGACGGGCTGGCCATGTGGACGGCCGATTCCGATTACCCGACGGCCCCTTGCGTGATCGACGCAGTACGCAAGGCCGCAGATCACGGCGTGTTCGGGTATTCCTGGGCGCACCCGGAGTATCTGGCCTCGGTCCAGTGGTGGATGAAAACCCGCCACGACTGGGAAATTGACACGGACTGGGTTCTGACGTCTCAGGGTCTGGGCAATGCTATTGCCCTGTCGCTGGATGTCTGGACCGAGCCTGGCGATCGCATCGTGACCTTCACCCCTGTCTACCATGAGTTTGCCCATAAGGTGAACAAGGCGGGCCGCCGGGTTGTGGAATGCCCGCTGGTGCGCGACGGCGACAGCTATGGGCTTGATCTGGAGGATGCGCAGTCGCGGCTGGACGGGTCCGAGAAGATGTTGCTGTGGTGTTCGCCGCAGAACCCGTCGGGCCGGGTCTGGACGCCAGAGGAACTGCGCGCCGTGGCCGCATTTGCCGAGCGCAACGGGCTGATCCTTGTGTCAGACGAGATTCACCACGATCTGGTCTATCCCGGTGCCAAGTTTGTGCCGATGGATGTGGCGGCCCCGGATGCGCGGCCTTGGACGGTGACGCTGACAGCGGCATCGAAGACCTTTAACATCGCCGGGCAGCACACCGGCAACATGATCATTCCCAACCCCAAACTGCGCGAGGCGATGAAGCATCGGCTGACAACGCTGGATTATGGCCCCAGCGCGTTGGGTGTGGCGATGATCACCGCCGCCTACAGCCCGGCCGGCGCGGAATGGGCAGATGCCCAGATCGCGCATCTGGAGGAAAACCGGCGTCTGTTCGACCAGACCATCGCCGAGATTCCGGGCCTTTGGTCGATGCCTTTGCAGGCGACCTATCTGGCCTGGGTCGACTTTTCCGGCACCGGCATGGATCACACCGAGTTTGTCCGCCGCCTGCGCGAGGATGCGCGGATTGCAACCTCGTCCGGGCCCGGCTTTGGCACTGGCGGAGAAACGTTTGAACGGTTCAACCTGGCCACACAACGGGCGCGGGTCGAGGAAGCCTGCGTGCGGCTGAAGCGGGCCTTTGGCGACCTGCAATAAGCCAAGCGGTGGCTGGTTTGACTGGCCTCACGATGGACCGCGCCTGCTGTCCGGGCGCGGACCCGAATGGTGAATTCCAAATCGATGGCCAGCCCTACGGCATGGTGGGCGTCACCCTGACCGAACCCGGGACGATAAAGATCCGAGCCTAGTCTTCGTAGCCCAGCAGTGCGATGGGCGCATCCGGGGCGCGGTAGAAATCCAGCGGTGCCTTGTCATGGGCGGCGGTGCTGCGCTTGAATTCGTATCGCATCTCTCCGCCTTCATCCTGATCGGCAATGATCAGGCATTGATACATAAGATTGGCCCCGTCATAGATATCGACCAACCCGCGCAGGCGCGGTGTCGTTTCCGCCTCAACCGTGAAACCATCTTTCCACAATTTGAGAATTTTATAGGTATTGTCGCCCATTTGGACACGAAGGCGACTGGCCTTTTTCAATGTGGCGATTCGGGCCGCATCCAACTCGGCGCGTATTTCCTTTGAAACATAAGTACTCATTAAATCATTCCCCCGCTAATGACCTCTATTGTGCGGGAACTGTTGTAAAAATCCAGTGAACGCGTTCACGGAACTGGCTGTGCCTGCGGTTTGTTGCACAGAAATCCCAGCATTGGCTGTGCGCGCATGCAGGTCTTGTGCGCGGGCAAATGCATAGGAACGGGCGGGGCTTGGACCTATCTTTGACCAAACGCCTGTGCGGAGGATGAGATATGGGCCTGCTGGTCGACGGAAAATGGCAAGACACCTGGTATGACACCAAATCCACCGGTGGCGCATTCAAACGCAGCGCGGCGCAGTTTCGCAACTGGCTGACCGCCGATGGCCGCGCGGGACCGTCGGGCAAAGGCGGGTTCCGGGCCGAAGCCGGGCGGTATCACCTGTATGTCAGCCACGCCTGCCCCTGGGCGCATCGCACCCTGATCTTTCGCGCGTTGAAAGGGCTGAGCGATCTGATCCCGGTTTCGGTCGTGCATCCCGACATGCTGGATCAGGGCTGGACCTTTGAGGTGGATGATCACGGTGCCACGGGTGACGTTCTTTACGGGCTGAGCCATGCACATCAGATCTATACCAAGGCGGATCCGTCCTATTCCGGTCGCGTCACGGTTCCGATCCTGTGGGACAAGGTGCAGGAGACCATCGTTTCGAACGAAAGTTCGGAAATCATCCGCATGTTCAATTCGGCCTTCAACGATATCACTGGCAATACGGACGATTACTGGCCCGAGGCGATGCGGGACGAGATCGAAGAGGTCAACGCGCGCATCTATTCAGACGTCAACAACGGCGTCTACAAGTCGGGCTTTGCCACCACGCAGGACGCCTATGACGCTGCCGTACACCCATTGTTCGACACGCTGGACTGGCTGGAGGAGCGTCTGGCCCGGAACCGTTACCTGATGGGGGATCGGATAACCGAAGCCGATTGGCGGTTGTTCACAACCCTGATCCGCTTCGACCCGGTCTATCACCTGCATTTCAAGTGCAACCGGCGGCGCCTGGTCGATTACCCGAACCTATGGGCCTATACGCGTGAGCTGTATCAATGGCCCGGTGTCGCCGAGACCGTGAACATGGCCCACATTGTGCGCCACTATCACTACAGCCATGACAGCATCAATCCGCACCGGATCATTCCGGTGAACCCGGTGCTGGATTACATGGAGCCGCATGGACGCGGTCAGCGCCCCGCAGCGTAATGTTCGACCATCGCCGCCAGATCCTCTGGCGGCGTTTCGCTTTGAACATAGGCACAGGCATTGGGACTGTGCGCAAAAATCGACCCGTCGGAAAAGAAGGTGGTGTTGGTGACAAAAATCACCCGCGCCTCGGGGCGGCGATAGCTGGCAAAATCTGCCACAGCCAATGCGCTTCCGGTTTCCAGAACCAGATCCAGCACGATGATATCAAAATCCGTGCCATAGAGCGCCAGAATGGCGGCCTCCTGAGCGTCAACCAGCGTGACTTCGGCGTCTTGCCGCTCCAGATGTCTTTTCCAGACCCGACCAAGGTCGGGGTTACTCTCAACAATCAGAACTTTCATTTGCAACAACCTCGGCACTTGGTATGGTGAGTGGTGCCGACCCCCGTGGTCCGTGATCTCGTTATTTCCTTAACAAAGTGTTAACAGCAGCCGCACGCTTGCGTGTTCGGGCGGATTTGCTTGTGTAAATGGCAAAAATCCGCTTGAAGCACCCCGAAACCGGTCAATCCCCGCAGAGAGAGCAGATGAGTACACTTGATCACGGCTTGGACCCCCGCGCAGTTCGCGACCACGGCGGGGGGCTGGACAGGGCGATTGTCAGGTATGGTGGAACGCGCGCAGATTGGATCGATCTGTCGACCGGAATCAATCCGCATCCTTACGCAGTCGCGGGTCTGACCGCCGGAGATTGGGCCGAATTGCCGGATCACGGTGCCTTTGAACGGCTGAGTGATGCGGCCCGCAGGTTCTGGAACGTGCCGCAGGGGGCTGAGATCCTGCCGGCACCCGGTGCATCGGCTGTCATCTCTCGCATTCCGGCGCTAGCCGCGCCAGGGCGTGTCCAGATCACACCGCCCACCTATAACGAACACGCCGCCGCCTTTTCGGCGCAGGGGTGGCGTGTTCAGCCTGAGGGCGCGGCTGACGCCCGCGTGATCGTGCATCCAAATAACCCGGACGGACGTATCTGGCAGGAAAGCGACGTCTCGGCCCCGCTGACCGTGATCGACGAGAGCTTTTGCGATGTCACGCCAGAGGTATCGTTGATCCATCTGGCGGAACGTCCCGGCGTGATCGTGCTGAAGAGCTTTGGCAAGTTCTGGGGGCTGGCCGGGATGCGGCTTGGGTTTGCCATCGGGCGGCCTGAACTGATCAACCGCCTGAACGACCTGACCGGACCCTGGTCAGTGTCCGGCCCGGCCCTGCGGGTTGGGACACAGGCCCTGTCGGACGATGACTGGGCCGATGCCACACGCGCGCGACTGGCGGATGAGGCGGCCCGGCTGGATGCGCTGATGCTGACCAGCGGCGCGGATATCGTCGGTGGTACCAGCCTGTTTCGTCTGTATCGGGTCGATGACGCCTTGGGCTGGCAGGACCGGCTGGCCCGCGCCCATATCTGGAGTCGTATCTTTCCCTATTCAGCAACCTTTCTGCGTCTGGGTCTGCCGCCAGAAAAGGGCTGGGACAGGTTGGAGGCCGCGCTGTGAGCCCTGCCCTGATGCTGGTCTGCGCCCTGTGTCTGGACGCGGCACTGGGAGAGCCCGATTGGCTCTGGTCCCGCGTCAAACACCCGGCGGTAATGATCGGCAACCTGATCGGCTGGCTGGACAAACGCCTGAACCACGGGCGCGGTCGGCGACTGAAAGGGGTGGCGGTGGTTGCCCTTCTGATCTGCGGCGCATGGGGTCTTGGATGGGGTCTGTCGCAGCTGGGGCCGGTCGTTGAAATTCTTGGCTGCGCAATCCTGTTGGCGCAAAAGTCGCTGGTTGCCCATGTCCGCGCGGTTGGTGACGGGTTGCAAACCTCGCTGGAAGACGGACGGGCGCAGGTGGCTATGATCGTTTCGCGCGACACGCAGGATATGACCGAAGCACAGGTGGCGCGTTCCGCCATCGAAAGTGCGGCAGAAAACCTGAGCGACGGGGTCATTGCCCCCGCATTCTGGTTTCTGGTCGCGGGGCTTCCGGGGTTGCTGGTGTACAAGGCGGTGAACACCGCCGACAGTATGATCGGCTATCGCACCGAAACGCACCGTGATTTTGGTTGGGCCGCGGCCCGGTTCGACGACCTGCTGAACCTGATCCCTGCCCGCCTGACCTGCGTGATGATCGTGGCGCTTTCCGGCCAATGGTCTCGCTGGTCTGAGATGGTGCGGGATGCGCAACGCCATATCTCACCCAACGCTGGCTGGCCCGAGGCCGCCATGGCCCGCGCCCTGAATGTCGCGCTGGCTGGCCCGCGCAGCTATGACGGGCAGGTGCGCGACCTAGCCTGGGTCAATGGCGACGCCCCGCGCGAGATCGGTGCATCAGAAGTTTTTCGCGCATGTGACATGCTCTGGCGGGTTTGGGGGCTTGCGCTTGGGCTCGTGTCAGTGTGGGTTGGGGCCAAACTGATATTCTGACGGACCTTTTCATGCGTATACTCTCTGGCCTGATCGCCGCTGCCCTGTTCACCTCACCTGCGCTGGCGCAATGTGGCGGTGGTTTTAATTCCTTTGTCAAAGGGCTGAAGGCCGAGGCCGTGCAGCAGGGTTTGGACAAATCAGCGGTGAACGGGTTCTTTGACGGGGTGCAGCAGGACAGCGCCGTGCTGAAGGCCGACCGGGCGCAGGGCGTTTTTCAGAAGCCCTTTGTTGAATTTTCCCGTCGTCTGATTTCGCAAAACCGGATCGAGCGCGGGCAAGCGATGTCGCGCAAATACGATGCGGTCTTTGATCGGATCGAGCGGGAATATGGCGTTTCCCGCGGGGTGCTGCTGGCCTTCTGGGCATTTGAAACCGATTACGGATCGTTTCAAGGCGACTTCAACACCCGCAACGCACTGGTAACTTTGGCGCATGACTGCCGCCGCCCGGAACTGTTCCGGCCACAGATCTTCGCCGCCATCGAGCTGTATCAGAACGGTGATTTCGACCCGGCCCGCACCACCGGGGCATGGGCCGGAGAGATCGGCATGGTGCAGATGCTGCCGCGTGACATACTGGAAAACGGCGTCGATGGTGACGGTGACGGGCATGTCCGCCTGAAAAGCTCGGCACCTGATGCGCTGATGTCGGGGGCCAGAATGCTGTCCCATCTGGGATGGCGCGCGGGTGAGCCTTGGTTGCAGGAGGTCACCGTGCCCGCGCAGATGGATTGGTCCCTGTCCGGCCCCGGCAAATCGCGTTCGGTGGCGGAATGGCAGGCGATGGGCGTACAGGCGCGCGGCGGGTCCTTGGCCAACCTTCCCGCCTCGCTGATCCTGCCACAAGGGCGCAACGGGCCTGCCTTTCTGGCCTATCCGAATTTCGATGTCTATTTCGAATGGAACCAGAGCTTTGTCTATGTTCTGACCGCCGCCTATTTCGGAACACGGCTTGAGGGCGGCCAGATCTATGATGCGGGCAATCCCGCGCAGGGCCTGAATGGCGCACAGATGAAACAGTTGCAGACCAAGCTTCAGGCCAAAGGATATGATGTCGGCAAGATCGACGGGATTCTGGGGTCAGGGACGCGAGCTGCGACGCAGGCGGAACAGAAACGCCTGGGCCTGCCCGCGGATGCCTGGCCAACGATGGAGTTGCTGGAAAAACTCTGAGCCAGCGGCCCGCACTGCTGCGGTATGGCGCAAAACCCCAAGATTATTCGACGATATCGGCACCGACGCCGCTGATTATGTGACCGGATATTTCTCGGGGTCAATTCCATGTCTTTGACAGACAAAATCGATGTAACTTCCCTTTGGAGGAATACCACCGAATTTGCTGCGAATACCACTGCGGGTTTCGCCCTGGAAGTGGTGAAACCGGGCCCAATCGGGTTCGTAGTCTTCAATGTTCTCGACCGGGTCCAGAAACCCGCGACGCGGCCAATACAAATGCCAGTGCTGGCCTCGGTCGATTTCACCGGTGACCCCCAGCGCCCAGCGGGTCACGCTTGGGCCGGTTGTCGTCCACGGAAGGTCATAGAGCGTGATTGTCTCGCCCGCCTCATAGCGTTTGACCAGTTTTTCAATGTGATCACTGCCCAACCAAAACGGGATCGGGACTTCTGACTCAAGGAAATTCAGGATCAGCTTCAGTGCCAGAGAATTTTTGGGAAGACGCAATACACAATTGTTCATCGCCTTATTGCGCCAGACGACACCAAACAGATAGTCCGGTGGAACATCCAGCGGCCGGATGCAGTAGATATCCAGATCAACCCACACATAGTCGGTTTTTTGCAGCATGTGGATACGGAAGATGTCTGAATAGACCGCCATCCGTCGTCGGCCACCGGTCAGGTTTTCGGTGGTTTCATCTGTATAGATTTCGCGGGCATCATGAACAACGACGCCTTCGGGAACATCCATGTTCATATCCAGCACGTACAGGTGGAAGACATAGCCATGATCCAGAAAGGACTGAATGCATACTCTTTCAACGCAAGATAACGGCGAACCAAACCAGAAACTTGCAACTTGAAATTCCAAAACAGCACCTCTTGCCCTAAGCCGAAACGGGGTCGCTGCTGCACTAACGAAGCGGTGCGTGGCTCGTCAACCGCGGCGGCGGTTTTGGCACGACTTACCCTGCTTTGCGCCAGCGCGCTGTGTCGAGGTGCCCACAGTTTGGTTCTGGCCTATCTTCGGGCGTGCATTTTTGGGCTAATGTTCCTGGCGTAGCCTTTGGCACCTGCCGCGGGTTCAGTACGCTGCACGGGTTGGTCCATTGCCAAAGTGACCGCCCTGAACTGCTGACTTCCTTATTCGGGCCGCACCGGGTATCGATCCCCTTTCTGATCGATCAGGATCAGCCGCTCGCCGCTGCGGACATACAGGTCGCAGCGGCTGAACCCGTTGCGGTACGCAATGCAGACGGAACCGTCATCGGCGATGGCGTAGGTTCCAAAGGCGGAATCTCCTCCCGCGTAGGTATAGGAATAGGCCCCACCGGCCGAAAACTTGGCCTGACCATCATCGTAAAAGGTCAGCGTCTGGCCTGCGAGGGCGTCAAGCTCGGCCACTGTCAGCGGGACATCGCCGGGTTTGACAGGCCAGTCGGCGGCGACAACCGGGGTGGCGGCGATGAGGGCGGAGATCAGGAAACGCGTCATGAGGCCAAGGTAGCGCGTTATGCCTGCAATCATCATAACGTTGCGGTGAGCGGTCAGGCCACCATCTGCTCGGCCTTCTTCAGATCGACCGAAACCAGCTGGCTGACGCCCTGTTCCTGCATGGTGACGCCGAACAGACGATCCATGCGCGCCATGGTCACCGCGTGGTGGGTGATGATCAGGAAACGGGTGTCAGTCTGGCGGCACATCTCGTCCAGCAGATCACAAAAACGGGTGACGTTGGCATCGTCCAGCGGCGCGTCGACTTCGTCCAGCACACAGATCGGGGCCGGGTTGGCCAGGAAAACGCCAAAGATCAGCGCGGTCGCGGTCAGGGTCTGTTCGCCGCCCGACAGCAGGCTGAGGGTCGAGAGTTTCTTGCCCGGCGGCTGACACATGATTTCCAGCCCCGCATCCAGCGGGTCATCGCTTTCGACCATGACCAGATTGGCCTCGCCCCCACCAAAGAGATGCTTGAACAGCATCGCGAAGTTCGAGTTCACCTGTTCAAACGCGGTCAACAGACGCTCGCGCCCTTCGCGGTTGAGGCTGGAGATGCCACTGCGCAGAGCTTTGATCGCCTCTTCCAGATCGGCCTTTTCACTGCTGAGCGTGTCAAATTCTTCCTGAACGTCCTTGCTGTCTTCCTCGGCCCGCAGGTTCACCGCGCCCATGGCGTCGCGCTGGCGTTTGTGGCGGTTCACTTCGGCTTCCAGAGCATCCGCGGCGGGCATCTGGTCGGGGTTGACGTCCAGCTGGTTCAGCAACTGGTTCGGGGTCAGTTGCTGGTCTTCGGCAATCCGTTCTGCCGCCGCAAGCACGCTTTCCTTTGCCGCTTCACTGCGCGCCTCGGCTGCGGCGCGGTTTTCGCGGGCTTCTGAGGCCAGGCGTTCGGCCTCACGCTCGGCCGTCACCACTTCGCGCAACTGTGTTTCTGCTTCGGCCAGCTTGTCAGCGGCATCGGCCCGCCGGGCTTCGGCGGCTTCGATCAACTCGTTCAGCTCTTCCCGCGCCTCGGCGATTTCGCCGGGGACGGCCATAGCCTCGGTCAGTTCCTCTTCCGAACTTTCCTTGCGCTCGGCCAGTTCCGAAATCCGTTTCTCGGCCGTTTCCAGACGGTGCCGCCAGCCGCTCAGGTCCTTGGTGACCTCCTGCGTGCGTCGGGTGCGGGCGTCGCCTTCACGGCGCAGCTCATCATGGGTCGAGCGGTGGGTCAGCATGGTGATCCGCGCTGCCTCGACCGTCTGCTTGATGTCTTCAACCTCGGCGCGGGCGCTGGCAAGATCACCCAGGTCGTTCAGCGCCGCCTCGGCCTCGCGCAGTTGCACGCGGGCGGACATGGCGTCTTCCTTGTGACGGTCTACGGCGAGGGCCAGGGTTTCCAGCTTGCCCTGCGCGAGGTTGCGATCGGCCTCGGCGCGGCTGAGCTGGCGTGCGGTTTCGGCCATGCGCTGATCGGCGGCACGGCGGGCTTCGCGCGCGCGTCGGTCGGCCTCGGTCACGTCCGCCAGTTGCCGCGACAGGGTTTCATGCGCGGCGCGGGCACCGTCGGCCTGCGCCTCGGTGCGGGCCAGTTCCTGTTTCAGCGCCTCAAGCTTGTTGAGCTGTTCCAGACGCAGCGCCGCCGCGCTTGGCGCATCCTCGGCCCAGGCGCGGAACCCGTCCCAGCGCCACAGGTCGCCCGAGCGCGACACAAGACGCTGGCCCGGCTTCAACGACGCCTGCAACCGCGCGCCCTGATCCGCATCGACCAGCCCGATCTGCGCGATGCGACGGCTGAGCCTATCCGGCCCTGACACGTGCAGCGCCAGCGGGTCGACCCCATCGGGCAAGGGTTGATCGCTGTCATAGCCTGCCACCTGAACCCAGCCGGACGGGCCGTCACCTTCAACCAGCGGCGCACGGAGGTCATCGGCCAAGGCTGCTCCCAGCGCCTTCTCAAAACCCGGTTCCACGCGCAGCAGGTCCATCACCTGCCCGCCTTCGGCCGTGTCGCGTTCCACCAGCTTGGCAAGCGCGGTTGTTTCGGCGCGGATTGCACCCAATTCGCCTTCGGCCTCGGACCGTTGCGCGCGTGCCTCGGCTTCGCGGGCCTGCGTTTCATTGCGCAACTCATCTGCGGCGGCCAGCGCCTCTTCGGCGGCCTCGGCGGCTTCGCGGGCTTCTTCCTCGCTTTCCTGCGAAGTTTCAAACGCCACGCTGGCACGGGTCAGGGCTGTTCTGGCCTCATCCACGGCCAGGCGGGCTTTTTCTTCTTCGCCCTCAGAGCGTGCCAGCGTCTTGCGGCTGTCTTCGACCAGACGCTGCGCCGACTGGTGACGGGCGACCAGACGCGCCATATCTTCGGTCTGCTGCGACAGGTGGTCTTCGCGGTCCTGAAGGATCGACGCGGCTTCGCGGGCAATTTCTGCGGCTTCCGCCACCTTCGCGTCATGCCCTTCGGCAGCCTTGGCCAGTTCACGGGCTTCCCATTCCAGCCGTTCGATCATCTGGCCCGCATCGCGGTTCAGGCCGGTTTCCCGGTCGATATCCTTGCCGAGTTGATGAATGCGGCTGGTCAGTGTTTCAATGGTCTGGCGCGCGCGGGTTTCCTGATCGGTCAGTTGATCGCGCTGCACCTGCTGGCGTTGCAGGACAGCGGCGGCGATGGCCTCTTCCTCGCGCAGAGGGGGCAGGGTTTCTTCGATCCCGGCCCTTTTTGCTGCTGCGGCGCGGGCTTCGGCCTCGGCGCGGGAGGCCTCGGAAATCCGGGCCCGCAGCTTGTCTTCAGCCTGCTGGCGGGCCATGTCGGCCTCTTTCCAGCGGCGATAGAGCAGCATCCCCTCGGCCTGACGCAGCTGTTCGCCGATTTCGCGATAGCGTGCGGCCTGACGGGCCTGACGGGCCAGTTGCGCAAGCTGCCCGCCCAACTGCTCGAGCACGTCATCGACGCGGGTCAGGTTGGCCTCGGTCGCTTTCAGCTTCAACTCGGCCTCATGCCGGCGTTGATACAGCCCCGAGATCCCGGCGGCCTCTTCCAGAATGCGACGGCGGGCGCGGGGTTTGGCGCTGATCAGCTCGGCGATGCGGTTCTGCCCCACAAGCGCGGGGGAATGGGCACCGGTCGAGGCATCCGCAAACAGCATCTGCACATCGCGCGCGCGCACATCCTTGCCGTTGGTCTTGTAGGCGCTGCCGACATCGCGGGTGATCCGGCGCACGATTTCAAGCTGGTCGGTGTCATTGAACCCCGCGGGTGCCAGACGTTCGGAATTGTCCATGGTCAGGACAACTTCGGCGAAATTGCGGGCGGGCCGTGTGGCGGCACCGGCAAAGATCACATCCTCCATCGCGCCGCCGCGCATGGATTTGGGGCGGTTTTCCCCCATCACCCAGCGCAAGGCTTCAAGAAGGTTGGACTTGCCACAGCCATTCGGACCCACCACACCGGTCAATCCGTCCGCGATGATCAGATCGGTCGGATCAACAAAGCTTTTGAAGCCGGTCAGTTTGAGCTTGCTGAAACGCAATGGCCGCGTGTCCCGTGATTCCTATGAATTGAAAGTCTGCGCAAGGGATGGGGTCCGAGTCAACGCAGTTGCGCAGGATATGGGATATCAGTGCAAGTTATCCACAACATCTTGCCGAAATGCGCAGGAACACGCGTATGTCAGTATGGGCTGCATTCAAAGACCTGATAGCCGCTGTCGCCTCCGACATTTTCGTAGATACCATAGTCGATACATTCATATCTGGGCGTAGAGACGGCAGTCAGCAGCAGCCGTTCCCCCGCTTCGCGGTCACAACCCAGAACACCAACCGTGACAGCCGCGTCGCCCAGCACGTCGAGGATCGGGCAGCCCGAAACCTGCGCCATGGCCAGCGCGGCGCGATCCCGAACGGGGCCAAGCCGCGGGGCGTATTGCGCGTTGATCCGCACCGCCTCGGCCAGATCGCCGCGCACGCGCACGTCGAACACACTGCCGTTCACCGCCACGCGGGTGGCAGGAACGTCGCGGAAATGCGGGGTCCCGGCGGCGCAGGCGGCCAGCAGAAGAGGTGCGAGAAACCGGATCATGCCGCAGAGTTGCAGCATATTGGTTAACAGAACATTTCCGGACGTCAGGCGCGCAGAACCTCGCCCAACCGGCGGATGCCTTCGCGGATCGTCGCCTCGTCCGAGTTCGAGAAGCTGAGCCGGATCGTGTTTGCCCCGCTGCCGTCTGGGAAAAACGCCTGCCCCGGCACAAAGGCCACTTTCACCGTATCCAGCGCATGCGCCAGCAGGTCAGACCCGCTGATCCCCGCCGGGAGTGTCACCCAGACGAACATACCGCCTTCGGGGCGCGTCCACGCCACCCCGTCGGGCATGTGCTGTTGCAGCGCATCCAGCATCGCATCACGGCGCGCGCGGTAAGTGTCGCGCACTTTCGGGATATGGGTGTCAAAGCACGCTTCCGCGACCTGATGCACGGCCATCTGGTTGATGGTCGCCGAATGCAGATCCGCCGCCTGTTTCAGCAGAACCATCTGCGAGATGATCGGCTTAGCCGCAACCACCCACCCCATGCGCAGACCCGGTGACAGGGTTTTCGAGAAGCTGCCACAGTATATCGTCCGGCAGTTTTCGATCGACCCCTTGCGCGCCTGTTCCAGAGCCAGGATCGGCGGGATCGGATCACCGTCATAGCGCAGCGCCTGATAGGCACCGTCTTCGATCAACGCGCAGTCCAGTTCGTCGGTCAGGTCCAGCAATGCCTCACGGCCAGGGCGAGTCAGGGTTTCGCCTGTCGGGTTGGCAAAATCGGGCGACAGATAGGCGAATTTCACGGCGCCATTCCCTGCCGCAGCCCTGAATTCATCGGCCCCCTTGTTGCCATTGAGCCGGTCAAAGCGCGGCTCATAGGCGTTGAACGCGGCAAGAGCGCCCAGATAGGTGGGCCACCCGACCAAGGCCGTGTCGCCGGGGGACAGGAACAGCTTGCCCAGATAATCCAGCGCCTGCTGCGAGCCCGAGGTGATCAGGACGTTATCCATGTCACATTCCACCCCGATCTCGCGCATGTGCTGCACCAGCCACCGGCGCAGGGGCGCATAGCCTTCGCTGACCGAATACTGCAGCGCCTGCGCCTGCATGTCCGGCCCCAATGCCTGCTGAAACGCCTGCGCGAAAGCCTCAGCCGGGAAAAGCGCGGGGTCCGGAATGCCACCGGCAAACGAAATGATACCGGGCTGATCGAGCAGTTTCAGCAGCTCGCGGATTTCTGACGCCTTCATCCGGGAGGCCCGGGTGGCAAACAATGGGTGTTGGGACATGAGGCTCCTCCGATCTCATTTCGGCGCAGCCTATGCTTTATCAAATTAAAGTCAACACTTCTGACCTAATATTTCAGCGGATTTGACCGGGTATTCTTGAACAGCCCCCCTGTCCATGGTCAAATGAGTTGACCAATTTCGGAACGAACCATGCCTTTTCAGAAAGTTCAGACGGAAAAACTGTCGCTTGCGGTCGTTCGCCAGATCGAGCTGTTGATCCTGCGCGGCATCCTGCGCCCCGGTGAGCGTCTGCCGCCCGAGCGTGAGTTGGCCGAACGGATGGGCGTGTCGCGCCCGTCCCTGCGCGATGCGGTGTCCGAGCTTCAGGAACAGGGGTTGCTGACAACAAAAGCCGGGTCCGGGATCTATGTGGCCGAGGTTTTGGGGTCGGCCTTTTCGCCAGCGCTGATCCGGTTATTCAGCAGCCATGACGAGGCCGTATTCGATTACCTGTCCTTTCGCCGCGACATGGAGGGGCTGGCGGCAGAACGGGCCGCGCGGCTGGGATCAGAGAGCGACCTGAAGGTTGTTCAGGCGATCTATGACAAGATGCGGGCGGCCCATGACCGGAACGCCGCGGACCAAGAGGCGCAGCTGGATGCCGAGTTTCACATGGCCATCATCGAAGCCAGCCACAATGTGGTGATGCTGCACATGATGCGGTCAATGTATGACCTGCTGGTGCAGGGAGTGTTCTATAACCGACGGACAATGTTCCGGCAGCGCGCGACCCGCGAGGCCATTCTGGACCAGCACAGCACTATCAACGCGGCCCTTCAGGCCCGCGATCCGGCAGCCGCACGTCAGGCCGTCGAAACTCATCTGAGCTTTGTCGAACGCTGCATGATCGATCAGCAGAAGGCAGAGCGGAACGAGGCCGTTGCGCAGCAAAGGTTGCAGCACGAAACCCGTCAGGCCTAGCGCTTTCCGAAGGCCTTCCGGGAGCGGAGCTCAGGCGGCCCCGGTCTCGGCCTGGATCAGGTGTGACGGGAAAGGTGTGCCACTGCCTTCGCCCAGATCGTCATTCGGGGCGATGGTTGTCAGGGCCGGGTCGATGAACAGCCGCGCGCCCCGGTCCCTGAGGTGTTTATGCAGCATCACATGTTCGCACACGAGGTCGCCCTTTTCATCCCGGCAGGAATAGCGCAGGCCACGCAGGGCGCGTGTCTTGTACAATCCTGCGCCGCCAAAGGCGCTATCGACCGGTATCAGGGGCATATCGGACGGAATGTGATACTGGCGGTCGAAAACCGCTGATTTCAGCAGAACTTTCCGCCATTTGCGGCGCCCGAACAGGGGCTTGCGCGTTGTCCGAATTCTTTGCCAGACGTCTTCGTCGCACCAGCCTGCGCAGCGCAGGGCATAGATATCGTAATAGGCCGGTTTGGAATTGGCGAAGACACCTTCCCAGCGTGGTACGGAACGTTGTGCGGCCGTCAGAACCGTCTGAGCGTCCAGACAGACATTCGGCCCGTTCAGATCAAGCACCAATGTCAGGTCGTGACCGCTGTCGCGTTCTTCCAGCCTGTTGAGGACAGCGTTTCTGGCCGCCGTGATCCGCTCGACCCGGCCCGGCAGTCTGGAGGCCAGACCATCCATGCGGACAAGGTCCACATTCGGGTCGCGGCGCGCGAATTCGGACAGAACCCGATCCGTACGATCGGTGTTGTCGTTTGTCGCAATGGTCACGGAATAGCGGTACAAGCGGGTGGTCAGGTCTTCGATCCTGTTGATGCTTTCGATCAGCGCGGCCCCGCCGTTTCTGACCACCCCAACAATATTCATCGAAACGTTTTCGCCTGCCACGGCCCGTCTTTCCCTGTTCTTTTTGCACCCGTCGGCCCTGAGCGGGACATTCCGACCCAAAGACGGGTACAGAATCCGGGTGATGTTCCGGTCAATACAATCAGCCCCGCCCCCAAAACAAAAGACCCGACAGCGCAATGCTCTCGGGTCATCTGCGTTTTTTACCTGTCGGTGTCCCCGTCAGTGCAGCTTGGCGCCCACATCTGCGATCGAGACCTCGATCAGCTTGTTCGCCTGCGCGGCTGTCATCTGCTTGGCCAGAACCGAGCCGGCAGCGGCAATCGCAACCGAAACGGCCTGATCGCGCACGTCTTTTACAGCCGAGGCTTCGGCCGAGGCAATCTGGTCCTGCGCAGCAGCCAGACGGCGTTCGATCGACTTTTCGAGATCGACCTTCGCCTGGTCCGCAGCCAGAGCCGCGTCCTGTTTGGCCGCCTCGACAATCGCATCAGCCTGTGCCTGCACTTCACGCTGCTTGCGCTCGTACGAGGCCAGCAGGCTGCGTGCTTCTTCATGCAGGGCGCGGGCTTCGTCCAGCTCGGCCTTGATGCCTTCGGCACGGTTGTCCAGCGCACCGCCGATCATGCCCGGCACCTTGAAGTAGAACAGGACCGCGATGAAAACGATGAAGCCCAGAAGGACCACAAAGTCGGTGTTGCCAAGCGAGAAGAACGGGCCGCTTGCAGCCAGCGCGGGGCTGGCGGCACCAACGATCAGGATAAGGGCAAGAGTGTTCCGCATGTCACTTATCCTTTCATCTGCGTGTCAATGGCACTGTCGATGGCTTTGGCATCCGCCTCGCCGCCCAGCGCGGTGACCAGTTCAGCCGCCGTATCCTTGGCGACCACTTGAATGCTTTCCAGCGCACCGGCACGGATTTCGGCAATTGCCTTTTCCGATTCAGCCGCCTTTGCAGCGATTTCCGCATCCGCCCTGGCAATCGCGTCATCCAGACCAGCCTGGATTTCAGCACGGGCTTCGGCCGCGATACGCTGCGCTTCGGCACGGGCATCGGCCAGCGCCTTGTTATAGGCCTCTTCGGCCTCGACCGCTTTGGCCTTCAGATCTTCGGCCGCAGCCAGGTCATTTGTAATGGTCCCCCGGCGCTCGGCCAGGATCGCCGCGATGCGGGGCAGAGCCACGCGAGACAGGACCAGAAAGATGACGACCAGCGTAATGACCAGCCAGAAAATCTGGTTGGGGAACCAATCGAAGCAGAGCTGCGGCATCCCGATGGCAGAGCCATGCGAGTCGACGCACGCGCCAACTACTTCTTCGCTAATGGGTTCAGTCGCCATGATGTCCTCCGTCGGAACGTTGTCTTTACAACAGGTGGGCCGCTATGGCTTGGACCCACCTGCGCGTAAGGATCAGGTTCCGCAGATTAGACGGCGAACATCAGCAGCAGCGAGACCAGGAATGCGAAGATCCCCAGGGCTTCTGCGAATGCGATACCGATGAACAGGGTTGCGGTCTGCGAAGCAGCCGCCGAAGGGTTGCGCAGGGCGCCGGCAAGGAAGTTGCCTGCAACGTTGCCCACCCCGATTGCGGCTGCGCCGGAACCGATTGCTGCCAGGCCTGCGCCGATGTGTGCGAGATCGCCTTCCATGATGTTTCTCCTTACGAATTGGAAGTTTCGATGTTGGGTTGTCGGACCTTAGTGCGAAGGATGCAGCGCATCTTTCAGATAAACACAGGTCAGAATGGTGAATACGTAGGCCTGAATGAAGGCCACAAGGACCTCGAGACCATACATTGCGGTGATCGCCAGAACTGACACAGGCGAAATCAGGGAAATTGCGGCAAAGCCTGCAAACACCTTGATCACCGCGTGGCCTGCCATGACGTTACCGGCAAGACGAATGGAGTGGCTGACGGGGCGTACGAAGTACGAGATCAGCTCGATGATCGCCAGGATCGGGCGCAGCGCCAGCGGCGCGCTGGAGACCCAGAACAGGCCCAGGAACGCGGCACCGTTCTTGACGAAACCCAGAATGGTCACGGTCAGGAACACGGCCAGCGCCAGCGGGATTGTCACGGCGAAATGCGATGTGGTGGTGAACGAGGTTGGGATCAGACCCAGGAAGTTCGCGGTCACAATGAACATGAACAGGGTCATGACATAGGGGAAGAACTTGACGCCGTCCTTGCCGCAGATGTCTTCCAGCATCTTGTAGATGAAGCCATAGGCCAGTTCCGCAATCGACTGCATCCGGGTCGGGACGATGGCACGCTTTGACGTGCTGAGAACCAGCAGGCCAAAGATCGCCACGATGGCCAGGAACAGCCACAGGGTCACGTTGGTGGGCGTGTACCAGGCAATCTCGCCACCGAACAGCGGCTTGACGATGAACTGGTCCATCGGGTGAAACACCAGGCTGCTGGCTTCTGCTGCGTGGTCTGCGCCTTCGGCGCCGTGTGCTGCGGTGGTCTCGCTTGCCACGTTCAGTCCCTCTCGTCCTTTTCGGCCTGCATATCGGCCGCTTGTTTATCTTGAACCTCTTGCGCGCTGCGGAGCATAACCTTCACGCCCGCGACAAGGCCCAGCAATGTGAACAGCACCAGAAAGATCGGGATCGTCCCGAGCAGGCTGTCCAGCCCGTATCCGATGCCAAATCCGATCCCAAGACCGGAAACCATTTCGATGACCATCCTCCAGGCAAGCTCGCCCCCGGATATGTCACTGTCAGCGCGGGCAGCCGGCTTTCTGGCCTTTTTCGCCGCCTCGATCTTGGCCTCAAGCTGCGCCATACGCTGCTTTTGGTCGTCATCGGTCACGGACGGAATCCTCGCGCTGTCTTGCGCATGGTGCTAAGGCGCGAAAGGCGCAGAGTCAACGGCGTTGATGGTGTGAAATGACGCAGGCTAATAAATTGTTTTTAACCAGTTATTTTTGGCTTGCTCGCCCGATCGAATTGCCTGCCTTTGGCCTGAGCGGCAGTAATCGCCCCAAAACCCATATTCAACCTTTTGGTTGATCTTTGCGCGCTAGCTGCGGCCACAGGCGTCGAACAAGGCGTCCGTCGATCAGCAAGAGCCCGGCAAAAATCGCCGCCATGCCCATCAAATGTTCGGGTTGCAGAGTTTCCCCCAAAACCCAGGTTCCAAGTATCAGGGCGGAAACCGGTGCGATCAGCGTGACGGTCGAAATGTTGGTTGGCCCGACTCTGGGCAGCAACCAGTAGAAGGCAATGAAAGCGGCCGAGGTCAGCACAAATCCGATCATCAACAACGAAAGCCATGTTTCAGTGCGCTCGATCATCGGCAGGCCTTCACGCCAAAGTGCCAAGGGTAAAATTGCCAAGGCCGCCCCGGTCAGTGCCAGGGCGACCAGCACCACCGGCTGCATGTCGCGGAAGGCCCGCGCAATGTTGACAGAAAACGCGTAACATATGGGTGCGCACAGGGTCAGCAGAACCGCCCAGAACTGAGATGTTTCGCCATTGTGCAAAATCGGGACGGACAACACGACAATCCCAATGAAGCCGCACACTACGCCAAGGGATTTCAACAGCGTCGCACGCTCGCTTCCCGGCCAGAAATGCGAAACGATAACGGCAAAGGCCGGTGTTGTCGCATTCACGATCCCTGCCACGCCGGACGCGATATGCTGCTGCCCAAGCGCATAGAACGCAAATGGTGCAGCATAGCTGAGCGCCCCGAACCCCAGCAGTCCAATGGCGCGCCCGAGTGTCAGGTGAACCGGCATACGGGCGGCAATCACATAGATCCAACAGCCCAGAGCCCCAAATGCAACCCGTCCCAACGATACGGATAACGGACCAAGTTCGCGCAGCAATATGGCGTTGAACATGAAAGACATGCCCCACCCGATGCCAAGGACGCAGATCACCAGCCAGTATTTCAGCGCCATTGCCGCCCCCTTTGTGCATCACCGCTGCACAGTGACGTGATAGGGTAAATTGTCAAACGGGTTCTCGCCCATTAGGAAAGACCCATGTCCAACGATCTCGACACCGTGTTCGCGGCCCTTGCCGACCCCACCCGCCGCGCCATTCTGGCGATGCTGCTGGAGGACGATATGGCCGTGACGGATGTCGCCGAGCCGTTCGAGATGTCGCTGGCGGCGATCTCGAAACATCTGGTCATCCTGACTAAAGCCGGGCTGATATCACAGGAAAAGCGCGGCCGGGTGAAGTGGTGCAAGCTGGAACCCGACGCGCTGCGCACCGCTTCGGTCTGGATGCAGGGGTTCGGTCAGTTCGAACCCATCAACCTGGATGCGTTCGAACGGTTTCTGGAAGTCGAGCTTCCGATCTCGGATGAGACCTAGCGCACGACGAAGACCGACATGCTGGCATGTTTGGCCAGATATCCGGCGTGGCTGGAAAAGATGTAATCGGTGATCCGGGGCGCGTGGGTGCCCACGATGATCAGGTCTGCACCAATCTCTTCCGCCGCGCGGGTCAGGTCGCTGTCCACTTCGGCAGCAACATCAACCGAGTGAATCTTGCGCACCGCGACCTCGCCCGCGCCTTCTGATACAAGCTGTTCGGTGAAGTCGGCCAGTTGCTTGTCTATCTCGGCCTCGGCTTCCGAGGATGCACCCATATGGGCCCCGCTGACACTGACCAGAGTGATCTTGGCGCCCTGCCATTTTGCCACTTGAGCGGCGACATCTGCGGCCTTGCGAACCTCGGGCGGCAGGTGGCGGTCAATCGGCAGCATGATATGTTTGAACATAATCTCCTCCTTTTGTCCGCCTTCCAAGGTAGTCATGAGACCAAGGGCCTGCCTTGATCTGGCTCAACAGATTCTGCTTTTGGAATTCGTGGGCAATCTGTACCGGTTTCAGACCGGGAGCGGCGTTACTCAGCTGCCCGGCGTTGGGGAATGGAGCGCGGGGCCTCTTCTTTCAGCAGCATCAGCAGCGCAATGACCGTCAGCGCCACACCGCCCAGGATCAATCCCGTCGGGACAGGTTTGCCCAGCGCGATTTCCCACAGGATCACCCAGCTTGGCACCAGATAGGTATAGGCCATGACCTTGGCCGACGGCAGCCGGAGCGAGGAGAATTGCACCAGAACGAAACTGGCCGCTGTTGCGAAGAACGAGATATAGAACAACCCGATCCAGACGATGGCGGGAAGAGCTGCCCAATCGGTTGCCTTCAGGTCAGACCAGCCGAACAGGACCAATAACAGGCACCCGGCAACCAGCGTACCGAACGTGAACACGACGGCAGGTTCTCCGCGGTTCAGTCTGCGGATCATGGGGGTGTAAATCGCGTGCGCGACGCATCCCCAGAAATAGATGACCTCGCCCTCGCCGATCTGGAAGGCGCGGAACATCTGCCAGTCGGCCCGAAAGATCACCCACAGCGCCCCAATCGCACCGATGGACAGGGCTATTGCCATGCGCGGCGTGGTGATCTGGCGCAGCAGGACCCAGCCCGCAATGGCCGAGACAACGGGGGTCAGGGTGAAAACCGCGGCAGCGCTGACCGGCGGGGCGGCTTGCAGCCCGTAAAACATCAGGACAAAGTAGGTGGCGAACAACCCGCCCAGCACCAGATACCGCCAGGGCGCCTGTGCGGCACTGCGGGGCAGACCGGTTGTCGCCAATGCCGCCACACCAATCACCACAGCCGCGATGGCAAAGCGCACCGCATTCAAGGCAGCAGGGGCAATTTCGTTGGCAATCATCGACCCAAGCGAGAAACTGCCTGCAACAAGGGCCGAAAAAGTCAGCATGGCCAGATGGCCGCGCATCTGCGGATTCATGGGCACCAGCCTTTGGAGGCTTCTTTCAGAAAACTCAGGAACGTTTGCACCTTGGTGGTTCGGTGCAGGTCCACATGGGTCACCAGCCACAGGTTGCCGAACCATTCCGGAAGCGGGTCGATCACTTCGACCAGAGTGTCATGACGGGCGGCCTCCCAACGGGCCATGAAGCCGATACCGGCCCCAGCCAGAACGGCCTCGCGCATACAGAAATTGTTGGTGCAGCGAAAGGTGATGCGATCGGCGGATACCGTGTTGCGCAGCCACCGGGTGAACGGCGCGCGGCTGCCTTCATCGTCAGAGCTGACGAAGTGATGGTTCCCGAAATCCTCGATACCCGAGGGTTTGCCGTGCCGTTCGATATAAGAAGTGCTGGCATAGAGGCCGACTTCTTCCTGCCGGAAGGGTTGCACAACGTTGTCGGGCTGATCCGGGGCCGATCCCGCACGGATCGCAACATGCGCTTCGCCATATTCCAACCGGAACAGGCGGTCTCCGGTCAGGTAGCGCACGATCAGCTCGGGGTGCATCTTTTGAAACTCGGTCAGCGTCGGCACCACCAATGGCGCGATGGAGCCCAGCGACGTCACCACCAGTTCACCCGATACATCGTCACCGCGCCCCTTCATCCGGCCGACAAGCTGGTTGAACTGGTCTTCGGTGGCCTGCGCCACGCGCAGCAAATCGTCGCCCGCTTCGGTCGGGGTATATCCCCGCGCGTGGCGCTGGAACAGTTTGACACCCAACCGGGCCTCGATCGCGTCGATGTGGCGGATCACTGTGGCGTGGTGCACGCCCAGAACCTCGGCCGCGCCGCTGACGGTTCCCATGCGCGCCACCTGATAGGCGGTCCGCACCTCATCCCAATTGTCCATCGTCACACCGTTCTGTGCAATTTCTAACAATAGCTGTTGATGTATCCGAGTTTTGTTCGCAAACGCAACAGCCATATTGGGATCAGAACAAGATTTCCCTGACCTAAAGGACCCGAAAAATGGCTAAAACCATCCTGCATATCGACGCCTCTGCCCGCCGCGCGGGTTCGACCACCCGCGACCTGTCTGACCGCATTGTCCGGCAGTTGGGTGCCGCCCGCATCATCCGCCGAGATCTGGCTACCCCCCTGCCCCTGCTGACCGAAGACTGGATCGCCGCCAACTTTACTCCGGCCGAGCAGCGCGACGACCTGCAACGCGACCGGCTGGCCCTTTCGGACGCGCTGGTGACCGAATTGCAAGAGGCTGATACCATCGTTATCGGCCTGCCGATCTACAACTTCTCGGTCCCCGCTGCATTCAAGGCCTGGATCGACCTGGTCGCCCGCGCGGGCCTGACCTTTTCATATTCGGAGAACGGCCCAAAAGGGTTGCTGGAGAGTAAACGCGCCATTCTGGCAATCGCGTCGGGCGGTACCGCTGTCGGATCCGAGATCGACTTTGCCACCAACTATGTGCGTCACGTTCTGGGCTTTATCGGCATCCATGATGTAGCGGTCATCGCCGCGGATCAAATGGCGGTGAACCCCGAAGCCGCGCTGGAAAGCGCCAAAAAGGCGGTAACAGAACTGGCGGCCTGATCGCCACTGGTCAATAAGCCCTGAAACGTCCAGTCTGCTGGCCAGATGGAACTGGCGGACTGGATGGCGCGCATGAAAAAGATCGGAATTCTGGGCGGTGTGGGCTGGGCCTCGACCGTGGACTATTACAGGGCCATTGCCGAAGGTTCCGGGCGTCACTTTGCGGCGCGCGGCCACGGCGCGCCCCTGCCGATCCCTGCCATGACCATCGAGTCTGTCACACAGGCCAAGACCCGCGCCCTGCGGGGTGTCGCAGGGGACGAAGCTAGCTGGGCGGCGTTTGATGCGGTGTTTCGCGACGCGCTGCTGACGCTGGAGCGCGCAGGCTGCGATTTTGGCATCATAGCGTCCAACACCCCACACGCGCGGTTGCACGCGATCAGACAGGGTGTTTCCATGCCCATTCTCAGCATTTTCGACGCGACGGCAGAGGCCACGGCCAACACAGGCGTGTCAAACGCATTGGTGCTTGGAACAACCGTGACGATGCAGGCCACCAACTATGCGGATCGTCTGGCGGCCGAGGGCATCACCGCGAATGCGCGGCTGCCCGACCCCGAGATTTCCGAGATGCAGGCCATGATCGACAGTGATTTCTACGGTGGTGCCTCTGATGCAGCGCGCGCAAGGTTGCTGGCCTTTTGCAACAAACATGCCCGTCCCGGAACCGCCATTCTGCTGGCCTGTACCGAGTTGCCGCTTGCCTTTCCAAACCATCTGGATGACCCGGTATTCGAGGCCGATGGGCACCTGTTCATCAACCCGTCCGCCGCGCATGTCGCTGCCGCGCTGAAACAGGCGCTTGAGTGATCAGGGCAGCCACGTAACGGTGCAACCGATGCGATCGAAGAACGCCATCACGTCGGATTGTTTCATCACAACGGTACGGTCATTGACCAACGGGTGCATATAAATCACCTCGACCCCTTGGGCGGCAGCGTCCATGAAGAACTGCACATTGTTCTGCACACCGTTGATCATCGCCAGCGGGCTGACCGCGCCGGGGCGAATACCAAGGTTCTGCAACAGCCGGTCTGCCGAACCAAAGGACAGGGCGCCGACACCCAGTTCTGCGCCCAGCGCCTTGAGGTCAATCTCGCGGCTTTGTTCCAGCGTCACCAGGTAGTTGCGCTTTTTCTTGTCCCGCAGATACAGGTTCTTGACCCGCAACGCGTTCTCGCTCGGCACCATGAACTGGCCTTCTACGGCCTTGGAGTCCTCGACCGTGCGCAAGGGAACATGGGTATGCAGGCGGTAGGGCAGCCCCCAGTCATCCAGCTGCGCCAACAGCGCGTCAGAACTGAGCGGTAATGTATCCTGAAATGTGGATGATGCGTCCATGGGATATCTCCGAAATGTTCAACGGCACTTGGCCTAACTGCGCCAAAATGGCAAGAACGAGACGAACCTGACGCTTTGAAGATCAATTTTCATGAAGATCATCAGAAACAACCCCGATCATTTGATAATCTTGCACAGACCGTGGGGGCGGAGCCTGTTTATATTGATCGTTTTCCTCATTTTCGCCGGATCCGCGATCAGCCAACAGATACAGGAGGAACCGGGATATCTTGAAATTCTCAAAACGCTCTCAATCCCGATTGTTGTTATTGTGGTATTGTCCCTCGAAGTTGTACAAAAGATGCAGATCATCCTGGATCGCACAACTGACACCTTGAAAATCCAACGTCGCACTCTGTTGGGCTATCGTGTCGAATCACACAAACTGTCAGACTTTAGATGCGCCGAAATGCAAGACAATGGTGGAAGTATTGGCGAAATAGCCACGCGTCCGGTTCTACATTTTGTGCATTCAGACGGTACAAGCTCAATTCCATTATTCGCCAGTTACACGAAATGGGGATCGAGCGCATTTGACGCGATCCAAACCCTGAACGCATGGAATGACGCCCGCACAGTTGACTCTGACAGCCAATCGGCCTAATGCCACCGCCAAACATCCGGAAGCGTCTTGATCTTCCGGTCCCTTGAGTCGTTCAGGGATCGCCCCCCACCAGCGAGTTTCGCCCGTGGGGGCGTTTGTGCATTTAACCGACGCATCCTATCTAGGACGCGCCATCAGATAACCGGCTAAGGAGGCCGAAGGCATGTTTGAAAATCTATCCGAACGCCTTTCCGGCGTCTTTGACCGGCTGACCAAACAGGGTGCCCTGTCTGAAGAAGACGTCAAGACCGCTCTGCGCGAGGTCCGTGTTGCCCTGCTTGAGGCCGACGTCTCGCTGCCGGTGGCGCGTGAATTCGTAAAGAAGGTGCAGGACCAGGCGACCGGTCAGGCGGTGACCAAGTCGATCACCCCCGGTCAGCAGGTCGTCAAGATCGTACATGACGCGCTGGTCGATACCCTGCGTGGCGAGGAAGACCCCGGCAAACTGAAGATCGACAACCCGCCTGCCCCGATCCTGATGGTCGGTTTGCAGGGTTCGGGTAAGACCACCACCACCGGTAAACTGGCCAAGCGCCTGAAAGAGAAAGAGGGCAAGAAAGTCCTGATGGCCTCGCTCGACGTCTACCGCCCGGCGGCGATGGATCAGCTGGCGGTTCTGGGGACACAGGTTGGCGTCGATACGCTGCCGATTGTACCGGGCCAGAAACCCGTCGACATCGCCAAGCGCGCCAAGCAGCAAGCCACATTGGGCGGCTATGACGTCTACATGCTGGATACCGCCGGTCGCCTGCATATCGACGAAGTGCTAATGGACGAGGTCGAACAGGTCCGCAACGCGGTTGACCCGCGCGAGACCCTGCTGGTGGTTGACGGCCTGACCGGTCAGGTCGCCGTTGAGGTGGCCGAAGAATTCGACGCCAAGGTCGGTATCTCGGGCGTGGTCCTGACCCGGATGGACGGGGACGGGCGCGGTGGTGCGGCGCTGTCTATGCGCGCGGTGACTGGCAAGCCTATTCGCTTTGTCGGTCTGGGCGAGAAGATGGACGCGCTGGAGACCTTCGAGCCGGACCGGATCGCCGGACGTATTCTGGGCATGGGCGACATCGTTGCCCTGGTCGAAAAGGCCCAGGAAACGATGGAGATGGAACAGACCGAGCGCATGATGAAGCGCATGGTCAAAGGTCAGTTCAACATGAACGACCTGAAGATGCAGCTGGAACAAATGATCCAGATGGGCGGCATGCAGGGCATGATGGGCATGATGCCGGGCATGGGCAAAATGGCCAAGCAGATGGATCAGGCGGGTCTGGACGACAAGATCCTGCGCCAGCAGATCGCCTTGATCCAGTCCATGACCAAACGCGAACGCGCCAACCCGCAACTGCTGCAAGCCAGCCGCAAGAAACGGATTGCAGCCGGTTCGGGGATGGAGGTCAGCGACCTCAACAAGCTGCTCAAGATGCACCGGCAGATGTCGGACATGATGAAAAAGATGGGAAAGATGGGCAAAGGCAAGATGCTGAAACAGGCCATGAAGGGCATGTTCGGTAAAGGCGGCCCCAGCCCCGAAGACTTGGCCGCTGGCATGGACCCCAAGGCACTGGAACAGGCGGCCAAGGCGATGGGCGGCAGGATGCCCGGTGGTCTGCCTGGTCTGGGCGGCGGCATGGGGCTGCCTCAGGGCCTGAGCGGGTTTGGCAAGAAGAAGTAATGAACGCCTTCGCCCAACATATCCCCCGGCTTGAAACCGAGCGCCTGATCCTGCGCGCGCCGTCCGAGGCTGATCTGGACGCCGATACCGCGTTTTTTGCCAGCGATGCGGCGAAGTTCGTCGGCGGACCACTGCGCCGGGATGAGGTTTGGCGACTGATCGCTTCGCTGCTGGGCCACTGGTCCCTGCGCGGTTACGGGTTCTGGAGTGCTGAGGAAAAAGCCTCGGGCACTTATGTCGGGCGGATCGGGCTTTGGTGCCCCGAAGGCTGGCCCGAACCCGAGATCGGCTGGACACTGATGAACCACGCGACCGGCAAGGGTTACGCGACCGAGGCAGCACTCGCCGCACGTTCCTATGCGTATGATGTTCTGGGGTGGGAGACGGCGATCTCGCTGATTGATCTGGACAATCTTGCCAGCAAGGCCGTGGCGAAACGGCTGGGCGCGCAGTTCGAGTATCACTATGACCACCCCAAATTCGGCAGGTCCGAAATCTGGCGGCACCCCGCGCCTGCGGATCTGGTGAATGGCGGGATGGAGGCCTACGCATGACCGCGGTCACCATCCCCACCGTTGAAACCGAACGTCTGATCCTGCGCGCGCCACATCTGGATGATCTGCCTGCGCTGACCGCATTCTTTGCGACCGAGCGCAGCCATTTAGTGGGCGGCCCGCGGGACGCGCTGGAAAGCTGGGGCATGTTGGCCAGACGCCTTGGGCACTGGGCGTTGAAAGGATTTGGCCTCTGGCACCTGACCGAGAAATCCAGCGGTCGGTTCGCTGGCGGCGTCGGCCTGATTGACGCCCCCGGCTGGGACGAGCCTGAACTGGGCTGGACCGTGATGGAAGATTTCGAAGGCAAAGGTTTTGCCTATGAGGCCGCGCTTGCCGCCCGGTCCTATGCGGCGCGGCATCAGGGCCTGAACGGGGTGATTTCGTATATCGCCCACGAAAACGATCGCTCGCGCGCTTTGGCCGAACGGTTGGGCGCAACGCTGGAGCGTGACAATGCCGAACTGCTGGGCCAGCCCTGCCAGGTGTGGCGGCACCCCAAGATTGACGTTTCGACACCCGAAAGGACCGGCCAATGAACAACCCCGTGACACGCGCGGCTGCATTGCTGAAAGAGCATCGCGAAAGTATCGACCGGCTGGATGCGATCCTTGTCTATACGCTGGGCGAGCGGTTCAAACACACACAGGCCGTTGGCAAGCTCAAGGCCGAACACAACCTTCCCCCGTCCGATCCCTCGCGTGAGGCCACGCAGATCGCACGGCTTGAAGACCTGGCGAAAGAGGCCGATCTGGACCCCGATTTCGCCAAGGCTTTTCTGAATTTCATCATTCAGGAAGTCATCCGACACCACAGGAAACACCAAGGGTGAACCAGAGGTTCAGCAACCATCAGAATTAACCGGAAAACACACCGGCCAATCAAATACACGCCTCCGGCGTGATGCCATTCAAAGGAGATACCACCATGGCAATGAAAATTCGTCTCGCCCGCGCAGGCTCGAAAAAACGTCCGTTTTACCGCATCGTCGCGGCTGACAGCCGGATGCCGCGCGACGGCCGTTTCATCGAGAAACTGGGCACCTACAACCCGCTGCTGCCGAAGGACAGCGAAGAGCGTGTGAAAATGGACATGGAACGCGTTCAGCACTGGCTGGATCAGGGCGCCCAGCCCACCGACCGTATCGCGCGTATGCTGGAAGCTGCCGGCACCCGTGACAAGGCCGAGCGCAACAACCCCAACAAGGGCACACCGGGCAAGAAAGCTCAGGAACGCGCGGAAGAGAAAGCTGCAAAGGCTGCGGAAGCTGCCGAAGCGGCTGCTGCACCGGCTGAAGAAGCGGCTGCAGAAGAATAAGCAGGCCGAAGCGTGCGGGATCAGACCTTTACTGACGCATTTCGCACGCAGTTCGATCTGTTGTTGCGGCTCCGGCGCGATGTGCGCCGGTTCCGCGGCGACGCGGTAGACGAGGCAGTGCTTGCGCGCTGCCTCGACGCGTTTCGGCTGGCCCCATCCGTGGGGCTAAGCGAACCCTGGCGCGTGATCCGCGTCGATAGCGCAGCGGCCCGGGCTGCGGCGCTAAGGAATTTCCAAACCGCCAATGATGATGCCCTGGCGGGCTATTCCGGCGACAGGGCGCAGCTTTACAGCCGCCTGAAACTGTCGGGGATGCAGGAAGCGCCGGTGCAACTGGCCGTCTTCTGCGACGACAGTACCGACAAGGGGATGGGTCTTGGCGCGGGCTCGATGCCCGAGATGCGGCGCTATTCCGTGGTCTCTGCCATCACCCTGTTCTGGCTGGCCCTGCGGACTGAGGGGCTGGGGTTGGGCTGGGTATCCATTCTGGACCCCGAACAGATGGCGCGCGATTTGGATGTACCGGACAACTGGCGTCTGATCGGGTATTTCTGTGTCGGATGGCCGGAACAGATATCTGACACCCCCGAACTTGAACAGGTTGGCTGGGAAAACCGGGCCGACAGCCTGAAGATCGAAACAAGGTAGCGCCAAATGTTCGGATTGATACGCCTTCCCATTCTGCTGCTGATCGCCTTTATTGTGGGCGTGTTCTTTGAGCGCAACAATCAGCGCGAAGCCTGCAACGGGCTTGGCGAATGGAGAAACGGGATCTGTTTGACGACGGGGGCTGCCAATGAGTGATCTGATCTGCGTCGGCAGCGTCGCGGGGTCTTATGGTGTACGCGGTGAAGTGCGCCTGAAAAGCTTCTGCGCCGTTCCCGAAGATATCGAGGCGTATTCGCCGCTGACGGATGAATCCGGCAAGGAACGCTATCCAGTGGTTCTGACGCGTACGATCAAGAACGGTTTTGCCGCCCGTCTTGGCGGCGTCGAAACCAAGGAACAGGCGGATGCCCTGAACGGTTTGCGCCTGTTTGCGCGGCGCGATCAGTTGCCCTCGTTGCCCGATGACGAGTTCTACCACACAGACCTGATTGGGCTTGAGGTCTATGACACCGGCGGCACCCTGCTGGGCAAGGTCAAATCCGTGCAGAACCACGGGGCCACGGACCTGCTGGAACTACACGGGCCGGGCCTGAAGGCGACGGTTCTGCTGCCGTTCACGATGCAGGTGGTGCCAACCGTCGATCTGGAACAGGGCCGCATCGTGGCCGACCCGCCCGAAGGCCTAATCTGATGCGACGTGTTCTGCTGCATCTGGGTTTTCACAAGACCGGCATGACGGCAGCACAGTCCTTTCTGCACGAAAACCGCGAGCTGATCTGGCCGCATTTCGCGCTGGTCCTTCCGTATAAGACCCGCAAGGCCGGGTTGAACGAAGCGGCCACGCGCCATTCGATCTATCGTCTGGATGACACGCTGGCAGGGTTTGGCGGTCAGCTGCACACGTTTTTCGACGGTCTGGATTTCGGAGCACGCCGGGGATTGATCCTGAGCGAAGAGAATTTTCTGGGCCTGCGCCCCAGCAGGAACAAAAGCGAAGGATACGGGGCGGCACCCGAACTGGCGGAAACGGTTGTCAGCGTGCTGCGCCGCCGTCTGGTGGGCGACGAAACCGACATCACCGTCTACCTGTCGTTGCGCAATCGCGATGCGTGGTTGCGCAGCCTTTGGGCGCATGATCTGCAACTGTCGCGCATGGTTCAGGACCTGGACGGCTTTTGCGCCGATCTTGCGCATCTGCCATCGCCACAGGACACGGCAGACCGGATCAGGGACCGGTTGCCAACTGTCACGGTACGGACCGCGTGGATGGAAGCGCTGAAAGGTCACCACCTTGGACTGGGAGCACCATTTGCCGAATTTCTCGCCCTGCCACCCGGGAAATCTGCACGGCTTGTGAAGCCCGCGCATGAAAGCCCTCAGCTGTCCGACGACGTTCTGAGGGAAATGCTGGCCCTGAACCGATCATCGCTGGACGAAGCGGCATTGATCACTCAGAAAAAGGCCCTGATTCGAACCGCCCAATATGAACTGGCCCGCCAGAAATGACTGACAAACCCGGCAAATCCCATGGTCGCAAGGCGATCCGGGCCACGCTGAAACCGCGTGAGCTGATGACACCCACCCCGGACCTGCACGGCGTCTGGAAAGCCAAGGTTATCACCCTGTTTCCAACCGCCTTTCCGGGCGTTCTGGGGGAAAGCCTGACCGGCAAGGCCCTGCAGGAGGGGTTGTGGCAGCTGGAAACCGTGGATTTGCGGCAATTCGGCGTCGGCAGGCATCGCAACGTGGACGACACGCCCGCCGGGGGCGGCGCGGGTATGGTTTTGCGGCCCGATGTGTTGGGCGAAGCCATCGAGCACACCATGGCGGGCATTCAGGGCAACTGGCCGCTGATTTACCTCAGCCCGCGCGGGCGGCGCATGGACCAGCGCATGATGCAGACCCTTGCGCGCTGCGATGGCATGACCCTGCTGTGTGGCCGGTTCGAAGGCGTGGATGAGCGTGTGCTGGAGCATTACGGTGTGCAGGAGGTCTCGTTGGGGGATTTCGTGATGACCGGCGGTGAGATTGCAGCACAGGCCCTGATTGATGCCACGGTGCGCCTGATCCCCGGCGTTCTGGGCAATCAAGCCTCGACCGAAGAGGAAAGCTTTTCCTCGGGCTTGCTGGAGCATCCGCAATACACCCGCCCTGCGGATTGGAAAGGCCGCCCGATACCCGAGGTTCTGATGTCGGGCCACCACGGCCGCATCGCCGAATGGCGTCACAAGATGGCTGAGGACATTACCAGCGAGCGGCGCCCGGATATCTGGGCCGACTATGTAAAATCCCGATCGGATTCGTCTGATTAGAACGCCCGAATGTTGCAGACATGCCGCAGGTTCTGTATTTGCCGGAATTCTATTTGCAGTTGATCGTCCTCCAAAATATGCACGTTTGAAAGCCCTGCTTTTTCAGGACCTTAAAACGAAAGACTAATTGCATAATGAAGAAGTTATAGCTTGGCGCTTTTCTGGTTGCCTCTGCCTGCGCGACCAAACCACTGGGGATGTCCGTTCCAACGCAAGCCGGTCACAATCTGCATTCGGCGCGGGTTGCGGTCGATTCCTGCTCTCAGGAAGCTGACGAAGGTGGAAACAGCGCCGTCATCGGGGGATATGCAACGAATATCCTGCTGTGGGGTATCCTCATCGGCCCTGCGATTACCGCCCCGATCCAGGACGAACTGCGCACGCAGGGCGAAATCGATCAGGTGGACCGTTGCCTGCAAGAGCGCGGCTTCGAACGCCGGGAACTGAGCGCAGGTGAATCGTTCTGGGTGCGCAACGCCTTTGGGGAAGAGCGGGAGCGCCGGTTGGACCATCTGGTTGGCGGCGGCACTATGGAAACCTACGGCGCACCAAAGACCTAACCCCCGGCCTTCCATCTGGCCCAGACGTCTGGCGTGCCGTTGAAGGTGTTGATGTCTACCCGGCCCTGAACGCCCGGCACCAGACCGGTGCCGGTATATTGCCAGAACCGCCAGACCGCGCGGGGATAGACAGTGCGGGGGTGGCCCGCAACCGATCTCAGCCAGAACTCGGTCTTGGGCAGGCGCCCGATATCGGTGTCTTCAAAGAAATCCACCGTGGTATAGACGATCGGGCGGCGGCCATAATGTCGTTCGAGAATGTCCAGAAAACGCTGCGCCTCGGCGCGGACGGTTCTGCCATCGGGGCGCAGCGTGCAGGTTTTGGAATGCGGCGTCCATTCCATATCCAGCACATGCGGCAGGTCTGCCCCTTTGGGCACGTTCTGGATGAACCAGCGGGCCTGTTCCCGGGCCGAGCGGCAGAAATAATAATAGTGATAGGCGCCCCAAGGCACACCGGCCGACTGTGCGCCGCGGCGGTGATCATCGAACAGGGGATCGGCCACGTCGCCGCCTTCGGTCGCCTTCAGAAAAACAAAGCTGACGCCTGATGCCCGCGCCGTGCGCCAGTCAATCGGCCCCTGCCAGCGTGAAACGTCAAGGCCATGGATCGGGTATTGTCCGGGGTGACGCCCTTCCCAGTCATGGGGATCCGCGTCGCCGAAATCGGGGTAAATCACAAGCGGTGCTGTCCTGTCCACGCCCGGAACGGGTTCTACGGCCTGAGGTTTCGGGCCGCCCCGCCCGCAAGACATCAGCGCGACGGCCGTTATGGCCAGCATGAATGCCAATCGCATCATAGGGTCCTGTCTGAAATATCTGCTCATATTATTTGCCTCAGAATGCCTGATCTGGGCGGCATGGCAACGCCTTACTTTCAGGCTGGCGGATTCCTACCGGCGCCTTGGGCAAGACAGGGCGTTTTTCCCTTGATCCCTGCCGGCAATACCCTTAAACGACCGCAATCCGGTGCCGCGTTCTGCGACTCCGGTGTTTTGGTTTGCACCATGGCGTGACGTCCCGCTTTCTTCGGCAGGGATGCGTCGGGTCAGGCCAGACCAAAGGAACATTCGATCTGACCTCTGGCGGGCTGTACGCAGGACCCGGTGAAGACCAAGAGCTCTCAGGCCGTGCCCAACTTCGTGGACCAACCACGAGCAGATAGGAGAAACTGCGATGGACCTGATCGCACAGCTTGAGGCGGAACAGATTGCCGCCCTGGGGAAAGACATCCCCGATTTCAAAGCCGGTGACACTATCCGTGTCGGCTATAAGGTGACCGAAGGGTCGCGCACCCGTGTGCAGAACTACGAAGGCGTCTGCATCGCGCGCAACAACGGCAGCGGCATTGCCGGTTCGTTCACCGTTCGCAAAATCTCGTTTGGCGAAGGCGTGGAGCGTGTGTTCCCGCTGTATTCGACCAATATCGACAGCATCACCGTTGTCCGCCGTGGTCGCGTTCGCCGCGCCAAACTGTACTATCTGCGCTCGCGTCGCGGTAAATCCGCACGTATCGCAGAGGTCACCAACTACAAGCCCAAAGCTGGCGCCGAAGCGTAAGGAGCGGAAAGATGAAAAAAGACATCCATCCCGATTATCACGTCATCGACGTCAAGATGACCGATGGCACCGTCGTTCAGATGAAATCCACCTGGGGCAGCGAAGGCGACCAGCTGGCACTGGAAATCGACCCTTCGGTACATCCTGCATGGACCGGTGGTTCGTCGCGCCTGTTGGACGCTGGCGGCCGCGTGTCGAAGTTCAAGAAGAAATACGAAGGCCTGGGTTTCTGAACCTTTGCCACAGTCTTTCAAAGGAAGGTCGCCAGCGGGCGGCCTTCTTTCGTTTCAGGCCCCTGCTTTCCCCGGTTTCTGATCCTTGGGTTTCGTGAGTTCGGCCGCGTCGTGCAATGGCGGAACCGGACCGCGCAGCAACAGCAGCGCGATCACCAGCCCGATACAGGCCGCGATAGCAGCCATGAGCATCGCCGCATCAAACGCATTATCCCGCAGGTCACGCAATGCTTTGGCCAGTGTTGAACCTGTTGACGGGTCAAGCCCGGCAATCAACTGTTCCACCTGTGTTGCCGTGCCATGCGTCAGGGCGCGCGCAAGGTCGCCGCGCTGTGCCGACCCGTCGGGTAGCGCCGCGATGACTTCGGACAGGCCGGAGCGGATGGTCAGGGATGCGGCCAGACCGCCAACAACCGATCCCATCGTGGCCCCGAAATACAGGAATGTGTTGATCACCCCGGACCCCTGTCCGACATGTTCGTCGGGCAGCAACCGAAGCCCGAGACGGGGCAGCAACGAAAAACAAATGCCGATGCCAACCCCCACAATGATCAGCTTCCACCAGATTTCAGCATAGCTGTCGATGTTCGAGGTTGTTGTCAAAAGCAGGAAGCCGCAGGCCATCAATCCCATTGCGACGGTCACCGGCCATTGAAAACTGTATGGCGCAAGCAGGCGCGGAGCGGTGACGGAAATGACAAACATGCTCAGGCTCAGGGGCAGGATTGCCACGCCCGCCTCAACCGGTGAATAGCCGAACGCATCCGGGGACTGGACGAACACGTTGAAGTAGACAAAGAAACAGAACAACGCAAATCCCGCAAAGAACATCCCCGTTGCCGCCATAAGATAGCGCGGGTGCCGGAAGTACCGGAACTCGACCAGCGGATCGTCGCTGCGCCGCGAGGTGTAGACCAGACCGACAACTGCCAAAGCGGCGACACCCAAAGGAACGATGGTCAGGGCATTGTCCCATCCGTGTGCCTCACCGTTGCTGAGCGCGAAAGACAATGGGCCCAGCAGCAAGACAATGGCAATCGCCCCTGCGGTATCGAATTTTGCACCCTGAAGGCGCGTATCCGGGACATAGTTTTTCCTGCTGACCTGCAGGCCGATCACAAACGCAATGGCAAGCAGCACAAGGTCTGTGGCGAATACCCCGCGCCAGCTTAGAAAGTTGGCAAAGCTTCCTCCGACTATGGGCCCGACGCCTATCGCAAGGCCCACGATTGCGCCCCACACACCGGTCACACTGGCCCGTTGTTCCTCGGGCGTTGCGGCGGTCAGCAGGGACAATGAGGTGCCGAACAGGGCCGCAGCCCCTGCCCCTTGCGCGCCACGCCCGATCAGCAGCATCGCCGCGTTCTGTGAAAACAGCACCGAAGCCGAGCCACAGGCAAACACGATCATGCCAAAGAAAAAGACACCCATCTTGCCCGTGATATCCCCAAGCCGGCTTACAATCGTCACAAGGGCCGCACTGGCCACCGTATAGATCGCCATCACCCATTGCAGACCCGAGGGCGTCAGATCGAACTCGGCCTTCAGATATGGAAGGATGGTCGCAACAGCAGTTGTGTTGAAGCCAACGACCATCATGCAAATGGCCGTCATTGCAAGAACAACGCGTGAACCGCCTGAACTGTCCGCAGCAGTGTCCGGCATGCCTATGCCCCTTTCACCTGCTTTGAAGATGAACCGAAGAGGACCCGTGCAAAGCCTGCAAGGTTATTCGGTGTAAATCTGTTTGGTATTTAACCAAATTTTCCGCCCCCCGCATAGTTTTCACGATCCGGACCAAGCGGCGTCACCGCGAAAGGACCCTTTGGGAGCGCGATCTGTACATGTGTGAATCAGGCAAACGGCGCGATTGATTCCAGTGCGGATCGTTGCAGGCAGCGGTTGTTCAAGATGTTCGGGACTAGGCGCCGACACGGCGATATCGCTGCCAAGACCGTGATCGGATAGCCGATCAAGGCAGATCACCAGACTGGTGCCTTCCCGTAACCCGCGCACTGCGCTGTGTTTTCCAAAATAGAGTCCGATAATGCCTAAAAGCGCCGCTTGAGGTTCTTTTCATCGTAGGCGACACAACATATAGTGGGTGCCAACAACGTGTAGTCAAACACGGCAAGACTTGGGAATACAAGCATGGCACATATCATTGTGGTCGGTAACGAAAAAGGCGGCGCTGGAAAATCGACCGTGTCGATGCATGTGGCAACCGCACTGGCCCGACTGGGGCACAAGGTCAGCACGCTGGATCTGGACCTGCGGCAGCGCAGCCTTGGACGGTATTTCGAGAACCGGAACAACTTTCTGAAAAGCGCGGACCTGACGCTGCCCGGCCCACGCCATCACGACCTGCCCGAGATTGATGCCAGCACGTTGAAACCGGGCGAGAACATTTATGACCACCGCCTGTCTGCTGCCGTGTCGCAACTGGAAAGCGACAGCGACTTTATACTGATCGACTGCCCCGGCTCTCATACACGCCTGAGCCAGGTGGCGCATTCGCTGGCCGACACGCTGATCACCCCTTTGAACGACAGCTTCATCGATTTTGACCTGCTGGCGCGGATTGATTCAAAGGGTGAGAAAATCCTTGGCCCGTCCGTCTATTCCGAGATGGTCTGGAACGCCCGCCAATTGCGGGCGCAGGCCGGGCTGAAGCCCATCGACTGGGTCGTTGTGCGCAACCGCGTCGGCACCCAGCGCATGGTCAACAAGGAAAAGATGCAGCGCGCGATCGAAATGCTGTCGCAGCGCATCGGCTTCCGCGTCGCTTCGGGCTTTTCCGAACGGGTGATCTTTCGCGAACTGTTTCCCCGCGGCCTGACCCTGCTGGACCTCAAGGATATTGGCGTCAAACAGCTGAATATCTCGAACATCGCAGCACGGCAGGAGTTGCGCGACATGATGCGAGAGCTGAACCTGCCGGGTGTCGAAGTCGATTTCTGATCAGTTGTATTGGGGGCTGGGACGCGGACAAAGCGACAGAACTCTGCGCTCGTGCAAATGTCAGCTTTAACTATCCGACTGAAAACTCGTCGATTGAAGAAACAAGCTTCAATAAGTCGGCCTCATAAAAACCGGCAGCATTGATGCAATTCGTTTCAAGCATCTTCAGCCCGTCGTCCGTGCGACATACATCGATAACGTAGGCGGGTGCGTATTCTGGGTTTGCCTCCACCAGACTCTTGGCAAACTCTAAGGCATCGTCATCGATTTCATGCCGGTAAACGACGCGCGAGCCCTCCTTGTAGAGAGAGAAAGTCACAATCTCATCTCTGACCACCCACAGTCGCCACTCTTTTTGAATGCGAACGGGCTTCGTGAACATCATTTCTGTATCGTGACGAAGTGAGCCTCTAGGTATCTCGTGTTCTTCTAGGGCGAGTACCTTGCTTGCCAGCACAATGATTTCACCAGAAGATTTTACGTTTCCCGGCTCTTCTTTGCTGTCTTCTACTGGGCGTATGAACCAGTTGCTTCCGTCGTCGGGAAGTTGTTCGGGAACATCGCGCAGCGTTAAGAAAAGAGCATCCGCGCCATTGAGAAGAAACGGGTGCCAGGGTTCTTCATGAACAAAAGGCCTTATCTTGAAAACTCCGGGCTTTAGGTCGTTGGCCTGCGCGTATCGCCATAGCGTATAAGAACCGAACATCACCACGGCGTTCGGATCGTTGATGGTCGGAGTTGGTGTCAGTTCGCCTATAAACGGAACGACTTTGTGCCACGTGTACGGAATATCCAGCCGATCAAGTGCCACAGCCATTTTCCGAGTGTCTTCAAAATCCTGAAGTATCCATTGCATTTTATGGGCTCTAATTTGAAAGCATTGTACTGCACATAGAGAACACCATCCCGCCAAATGCTCAACAGCAGACATTTGAGCTTTGTGTGAACCCGGTCGGTTTGGGCTCAACCCAACTGCTCGTTCAAATCCTCACCATTCTCGAACACCCGCTCGAACCCGCCGCTCGTACCCAGCGAAACAAAGGTGCTCCCTCACGGCTTTCAGCTTTGGAACCGCTGAACGGAACAGCCTCGGTTTCACCCGGTAACTGATGGCCCGCCGGGACTGTATACCGTGAACAGCTCTTTGGGTTCGTTCACCCCGCGCAGCATGTAGCGCCCGACCGAGATGAGGTCTTGTGCGCAGGGGCGTGCCGCGACCGCGACGTCGTCCGAGATCAGGATTCTCTGACCCAGCGACCGGTGCATTCCCGCGATTCGGGCGGCCTGATTGACGGCGGGGCCGATCACTGTGAAATCCAGCCGTGTTTCGGACCCGATATTGCCATACAGGATTTCGCCGGAATGCAGGGCCAGCGTGAATTTCGCAACCGGCAGCCCATGCGCCTGACGTCGGGCGTTCAATTCATCCATGCGGGCTTGCAGCAAGGGCACCGCGCTGAGCGCGGCACGGGCGTCCTCGTCGATTTCGCCGACATCGAACATGGCCATCAGCCCATCGCCCATGAATTTCAGGATGTTCCCACCCTTGTCGTGCACAACGCCCACGGCCACAGCCAGGTAATCATTCAGCATGTCGATGATCTCGTGGCCCGGCAGGTCTTCTGACAGGTTGGTGAACCCTTCCAGATCGAAATTCCAGATCACCGCATCGATCTGCTGCAATGATCCGCGACGAATCTCACCTGACAGGACGCGGCGCCCGGCATCACGACCCAGATAGACCCGCATCAGGTCTTCGGTCAGGTTCTGGTTCTTGGCGGATTTGAGCGCCAGCCCCAGATGCGGCAATACCGCATGAATGTGCCTGAGATCTCTGTCATCAAACCCGGACGGCGCATCGCTGGTCCAGGACATCAGGACGCCATCACTGACCTTTTTGGTACCGTCGGGGCGCATCTTTCCCGCCCCCTCATACGAGATGCCGGTGGCATAATAATCGGTCGCCCCAACCTCTCTCAGGTCGTTCAACAATGGAAAGCGGCTGGGTTCATTATGGTCGACAAGTTTGACCCGGATTTCATCCAGATCCTCGTTCAGCAGCGCATAAAGCGAGCTTTGTTGCCACATTTCGCTGGGCGTATCCGTGTTTTCAAACTTCTCGGATTCACCGCCGGTGCTTTTGTACCAGCTATATCCGGTTCCGCCATAAACCGGGTGCAAGGTTGACTGCGCCGCATGAAACCGCATCAGCGGAATGCCCATATCGACCAGACTGGTGCAGAACCCTTCCAGCAACTCTTCCTGCCCGGCACCCTCAAGCCCCTTTTGGACCAACCAGTCGATCAGGGTGTGTGTGGATACCTTGGCAGGTTCAAATGACGTCATTTCAAATTCCGTATCAAGCATGACACACATCTGGGGACGGCAGGCGCCAATTACCAGTGGTCAATCCACGCCAGCCAACCGTCGCAACATCTGGCGCAGCAAGGCGGCATCTTTTTCGCTGAACAGACCCGACAGCCTGGCGTCATAGCTTGCGGCCACCCCGTACAAGTCGCGATACACGGCTTGCCCGGCTGGTGTCAGCGTCAGCCATTCCGCCCGCCGATCAGCCTCGTCCCGTGTGCGTTTCAGGTACCGGCGCTCCTCGAGCTTGGCAACTGCACGGCTGATCTTGGTTTTGTGCATTCCGGCCCGTTCACCAATTTCCTTGGCGGTCATTTCGCCAAACAGCCCCAGATGGAACAGCACCCGCCATTCGGTTCTGAGCATTCCGTACCGTCCCTTGTAGACAGCCTGAAATTCCAACGAGGCGCGCTCGGCTGCCTGGTTCAGCAGAAACGGCAGAAAATTCTGCAGGAAAAAGTCATCATTTTTTTCAGATTCGTCGTGTGTCATGCTTGTTAGTTACAAAATCAACTATTAACCGACAAGCAGCAAACGGAGGAATACGTAATGAACCGTCCGACGGATCCGCATTCATTGACGCAAGCAGCAACGCCTGTTGGTACCCATGCCGGTTACATGCCCGGCTTTGGCAACGACTTTGAAACCGAGGCGCTGCCCGATGCGCTGCCGCAGGGGATGAACAGCCCGCAAAGGTGCAACTACGGACTTTACGGTGAACAGCTGAGCGGCACGGCCTTTACCGCCAACCCGCCTGAACGCACCTGGTGCTATCGTATTCGCCCGTCGGTAAAGCATTCGCACCGTTACGAAAAGATCGACTTGCCCTATTGGAAATCGGCCCCGTGCATCGACCCGGACGTGATCAGCCTGGGCCAGTATCGCTGGGACCCGGTGCCGCATTCCGATGAAGGTCTGAACTGGATGACCGGGATGCGGACCATGACGACGGCCGGGGATGTGAACACCCAGGTTGGCATGGCCTGCCACATTTATCTGGTTACCGAATCCATGGTCGACGACTATTTCTTCTCGGCTGATTCCGAGTTGCTGGTGGTGCCACAGGAAGGGCGACTGCGCTTTGCGACTGAACTGGGAATCATTGACCTTGAGCCCAAGGAAATCGCGATCATCCCGCGTGGACTGCTGTACCGGGTTGAAGTTCTGGAAGGCCCGGCACGTGGCTTTGTGTGCGAGAATTACGGCCAGAAGTTTGAACTGCCGGGTCGCGGCCCGATCGGGGCCAACTGCATGGCCAACCCGCGCGATTTCAAAGCTCCGGTCGCTGCCTATGAGGATCGTGAAACCCCTTCGACCGTGACGATCAAATGGTGCGGCCAGTTTCACACCACGAAAATCGGACACAGCCCGCTGGATGTGGTGGCGTGGCACGGCAATTATGCACCCTACAAATACGATCTGCGCAATTATTGCCCGGTCGGCGCCATCCTGTTTGACCATCCCGACCCGTCGATCTTTACCGTTCTGACGGCGCCTTCCGGCCAGCCTGGTACTGCAAATATTGACTTTGTCCTGTTCCGCGAACGCTGGATGGTGATGGAAGACACGTTCCGCCCACCGTGGTATCACAAGAACATCATGTCGGAACTGATGGGCAACATCTACGGTCAATATGATGCGAAACCGCAGGGCTTCGTTCCCGGTGGCACCAGTCTGCACAACATGATGATCCCGCATGGCCCCGACAGGGAAGCCTTTGACAAAGCATCCTATTCCAATCTGGGGCCGGAAAAGCTGGACCAGACGATGTCGTTCATGTTCGAAACCCGGTTCCCCCAGCACCTGACGCCGTTTGCCGCCAATGAGGCACCGTTGCAGGACGACTATATCGATTGCTGGACATCGCTAGAGAAGAAGTTCGACGGCACACCGGGCAAGAAGTGACCCTCAGACTGGGTTACCCGGACAGCACCCGTCCTGATGGCGATGAACATACCCATTCCGGTTGCAGGCGTACTGTCGCTGCAACCGGAAAACAAAGACGGGGCCTTGGCAGCCGACCTGCCGCAACCGCGCCCGTTCTGGGCTTTGGCGCCTGTCTTTTAGGGGTTATGATCGTTTCGAACCACGTACCAAGTACAACAAAATAGAAGCAAAATATGCCTTTGATGAAATCCTGGGTGGCCTCGGCCAACGACGCGGCGCATCCGTTTCCACTGAACAACCTGCCTTACGGTGTCTTCTCGACTGAAGGCGATGATCCACGCTGCGGTGTGGCCATTGGCGACATGATCCTGGACGTTACCGCCGCCGAAGCCGAAGGCCTGATCACCCTGACCGATGAACCGCTGTTCGATCTGCCGTTCTGGAACCCCCTGATGGAGGAAGGCCCGGCTGTCTGGACCGCCCTGCGTGAGCGGCTGATCAGCCTTCTGGCGGACGGCTCGGACGAACAAAGCAAGGTCGAACCGCTGCTTGTACCACAGGCCGAAGCCGAGATGCACTTGCCCTTCGCGGTCAGCGAATACACCGATTTCTATGCCGGGCGGAACCATGCCTTCAACGTGGGCACCATGTTTCGTGGCCCGGAAAACGCGCTGCCGCCGAACTGGTTGCACATTCCGATTGGTTATAACGGACGGGCGTCCTCGGTCGTGGTGTCCGGCACGGATATCCGTCGCCCTTGGGGACAGCTGAAATCCCCCGATCAGGACCTGCCCGCCTTCCTGCCCAGCCGCCGCTTTGATATCGAGTTGGAGATGGGTGCGATTGTCGGCACGCCCTCGGATGGCCCGATCACGGTTCAGGAAGCTGACGACCACATCTTCGGCTACGTTCTGCTGAACGACTGGTCGGCACGTGATATACAGGCCTGGGAATACCAGCCGTTGGGTCCGTTTCAGGCCAAGGCAACCGCAACCTCGATCAGCCCCTGGATCGTGACCAAGGCAGCCCTCGAACCGTTCCGCTGTGATACGCCAGCCCGCGAGTTCGCGCTGCTGGACCACCTCAACGATTGCGGCCCGATGCTTTATGACATCGATCTGGCCATCACCATGGCACCCGATGGCAAAGACGCCACGACCATCGCGCGGACCAACTACAACCAGATGTACTATTCTGCCGCGCAGCAACTGGCCCACCACACCACATCGGGATGCCCGATGAACACCGGCGACCTGCTGGGGTCAGGCACCATATCCGGACCAACCAAGCCCGAACGCGGATCATTGCTGGAACTCAGCTGGGGTGGGAAAGAGCCGCTGACGCTGGACACAGGTGAAACCCGCAGCTTCATCGAAGACGGCGACACGATGACCCTGACCGGCGCGGCCAGGGGCGACGGCTATACGATCGGGTTCGGCGACTGTACCGGCACCATTCTGCCTGCACTCAATTCCCCATTCGAGCGATGACGCACTGAGCTTCATCTTTTCCCAAATACTCCCGCCGGAGGCATCCAACCCCTGCCTTCCGCGCAACCGCAAAAGGACAAAACCAAGATGGCCAAAGCATTCGCGTCCCAGGGGGACATGTCGGAAAAGAAAATCTCGTTCACCGAAGTGGGCGAGGGGCTCTATGCTTTCACCGCCGAGGGCGACCCGAACTCGGGCGTGATCATCGGCGATGACAGCGTGATGATCGTCGAGGCGCAGGCGACCCCGCGCCTGGCCAACAAGGTGATCGAATGCGTGCGGTCTGTGACCGACAAGCCGATCACCCACGTGGCCCTGACCCATTATCACGCTGTACGGGTTTTAGGTGCCAGCGCTTTTGGAGCACAACAGATCCTGATGTCCGACATGGCCCGCGCCATGGTGGTTGAACGCGGTCAGGAAGACTGGGACAGCGAATTCCAGCGCTTCCCGCGCCTGTTCGAAGGGCATGAAAGCATCCCCGGCCTGACCTGGCCCACAACCACATTCAGCGACACGATGACCGTTTATCTGGGCAACCGCCGGATCGACCTGATGCATCTGGGGCGCGCCCATACCGCCGGTGATATCGTCATCCATGTGCCTGACCAGAACGTGATGTTCACCGGCGACATCGTCGAATATCACTCGGCCTGCTATTGCGGCGACGGGCATTTCAGCGACTGGGGCGACACGCTGGACGAGATCAAGTGGTTCGATGTCGACGCCATCGCACCGGGACGCGGCGACGCGCTGGTTGGCAAGGACATGGTCAATGCCGCCATCGAAAACACCCGCGATTTCGTCGAAAGCACCTACCGCCCCGCAGCCAAGGTTGCGGCGCGCGGTGGCAGCCTGAAAGAGGCATGGGACGCAGTCCGCGCCGAATGTGACCCGAAATTCGCCAGTTACGCGATCTACGAACACTGCCTGCCGTTCAACGTCGCCCGCGCCTATGACGAAGCCCGTGGTATCGACACGCCTCGCATCTGGACCGCCCAACGCGATCTTGAGATGTGGGAGGCCCTGCAGGGGTAAGGAAAAACGGCCCAGTTTGATCCAGATCGTTTTAGGCGGCGGGATTCAGTGAAACCATATGCCAAAGGCTTCGGCACGTGCTGCCGGGGCACAGGACATGCAGCACTTTGGCGCATCTGCTTGGGGGGAAGCCCATGAACAAGATCTTTGAAACTCCGCTTTACGGCTATGAACGCAGCCCCGATCAGGACAGCCCGACGCCGGTTCGGCACAAGGTTATCGTGATCGGCGCGGGCCCGGTTGGTCTGGCCGCCGCGATTGATCTGGCGCAGCAAGGGGTCGACGTCGTGGTTCTGGACGAGAATGACAAGGTCAGTTTCGGCAGCCGCGCCATCTGTTTCTCGCAACGCACGCTGGAAATTGCCGACCGGCTGGGATGCGGACGCCGACTGGTCGACAAGGGCGTCCTGTGGGATCGGGGCAAGGTGTTCTTCGATGACCGACAGGTCTATGACTTCAACCTGCAACCGGAACAAGGTTATGCCAACCCTGCCTTCATCAACCTTCAGCAATACCATTTTGAGAACTATTTCGTTGAACGGGTCCGCGAGTTGCAGGCAGAAGGCGCACCGATTGAGATACGCGGGCGCAACAAGGTCGAGGCGATTGGCACGCATGACGATCACGTGCGGCTGGAGGTCGGGACGCCCGAAGGACCTTACACAATCGAAGCCGATTGGCTGATTGCCTGTGATGGCGCGACCTCCCCCGCCCGGCGGATGTTGGGCATTGATTTCGAAGGACGGATTTTCGAAGACAACTTCCTGATTGCAGACGTGATCATGGATGCGGATTTTCCGTCTGAACGCTGGTTCTGGTTCGATCCGCCGTTCAATCGCGGGCAATCCGCATTGTTGCATAAACAGCCCGACAATGTATGGCGCATCGACTTGCAGCTGGGTTGGGATATCGACAAGGAACGCGAAAAGCGCCCCGAGAACGTGATCCCCCGCCTCAAGGCGATGCTGGGCGATGATGTCGAGTTTGAGCTAGAATGGGTCTCGATCTATACGTTCCAGTGCCGTCGCATGGAAAGCTTCCGCAAGGGCCGTGTCCTGTTTGCGGGCGACAGCGCGCATCAGGTCAGCCCCTTTGGCGCGCGCGGGGCCAATTCCGGCCTTCAGGACACCGACAACCTGTGTTGGAAACTGAAGCTGGTTCTGGACGGGAAAGCACCTGAAACTCTGCTGGACAGCTACAACGCCGAACGCGTGTACGGGGCCGACGAGAACATCCTGAATTCCAGCCGGTCGACCGATTTCATCACCCCGAAATCCCAGATGTCGCGGATCCTGCGCGATGCGGTACTGGACCTGAGCGAGCATTATGACTTCGCGCGCCCGCTGGTGAATTCTGGCCGCCTGAGCCAGCCCTGCACCTATGATGGATCTTCGCTGAATTCTGCGGACGCGCTGAACGGCCCCGCCGGAACGCGACCGGGCTCGGCCTGTCCCGACGCTCCGCTTGGTGACGAGTTTCTGCTGCCCAAGCTTGCAGGCAAGTTCACGCTTCTGACCGTCGATGCAGACGCCCCTGATGCCCTGGAAGAAGACGGGATCGAGGTCACGCGACTGGCGCTGTCGGTCAAGGATGACATGACGCTGGCCCTCAAACGCCGCTATCTGGGCGACGCGACCAGCGCAGTCTATCTGATCCGCCCGGACCAGCATGTGGCCGCCCGGCGTGACAGTTACGAAGAAAACACCTTCCGGCACGCGATCCGCAGAGCCTGCGGTAAGGAGTAAGCCCTATGTCAGACCTGATCCTAACCCCGAACATCAAAGACGCCGATGACTTCTATGCCGAACTTCTGGCCGCACATGAGGGCCTGGAAAAAGCCGACAGCGACGCGCTGAATGCGCGGCTGGTGCTGGTGCTGGCCAACCACATCGGTGACAGTGCAGTGCTGACGGACGCCCTTCGCGCTGCCGCTTTGACTGACAATTGACAGGCCCGGACGTGAGCGACGTCGTCCTTTATGACTATTGGCGGTCCTCGGCCAGTTACCGGGTGCGGATCGCCCTGAATCTGGCCGGGATCGCGTATCGCCCGGTTGTTGTCGATCTGGTCGGCGGCGCACAAAAGAGCGATGAACATATCGCTCGAAACCCGCAGGGCTTTGTGCCGGTTCTGGATATTGACGGGCTGCGGTTGACGCAATCGCTGGCCATCCTCGACTATCTGGACCGGACCCGGCAGTTGAACCTTCTGCCTGATGATCCGGCGGAACGTGCGCGTGTTCAGGCACTGGCTTATGCGATTGCGGTCGACATCCACCCAATCTGCAACCTGTCGGTTGCGCGCTATGCTACGACCCTAAGCCATAATGCCCCCGACATGCCCGGCGACTGGATGCGGCATTTCATCAAACCCGGGTTGCAGGCGTTTGAAACCATGCTGGGGGATTTCGAACAGGCCCCCTACTGTGTTGGGTCAAAGCCCGGTCTCGCCGACCTCTGCCTGATCCCGCAGATCTATAACGCGCGCCGGTGGCAGGTTGATCTGTCGGATATGCCCCGCCTGCTGCGGGTTGAAGAGGCCTGCGCCAATCACCCGGCCTTTGTCGCGGCACATCCCGACGCACATGCGCAGGGTTAACGTTGCACAGACCCTGTGTGCATGCGCAGCTAGGTTTTTTTCCTTTTAGGCCTTAGCTTTGAGCCAACAAAGCAGACGAGGTTCCTATGCCCGAGATCACCGGCTATCACGCCCATGTCTATTTCGACGCCGACACGCAGGACACCGCGCGACAGGTCTGTGAAGAGGCGGCCCGCCTGTTCCCTGTTCAAATGGGCCGGATGCACGCCCGAAACGTCGGCCCCCATTCGCGCTGGAGCTGCCAGCTGGGCTTTGCTGCCAGCGCATTCGACCAAGTCATCCCATGGCTGATGCTGAACCGGCAGGGCCTGACGGTCTTCACGCACCCGGAAACCGGTGAACATCTGGAGGATCACCGCGACCGCGCGATCTGGATGGGTGAGATGCTGGCGTTGGACCTGTCGATCTTCGACAACCTTTAACCCAGCGCCCGTGCCTGATCCCGCAGAACGAATTTCTGCACCTTGCCGGTTGATGTCTTGGGCAGGGTTCCGAACACAACCGTTTTGGGTGCCTTGAAATGGGCCATCCGGTCGCGACAGAAGGCGATAAGCTCTGCCTCGGTTGCGGCTGCGCCGGGTTTCAACTCGACAAAGGCGCAGGGCGTTTCGCCCCATTTCTCATCGGGACGGGCCACCACTGCAGCCTCCATCACCGCCGGATGCTTGTAGAGGATACCTTCGACCTCGACAGATGAGATATTCTCGCCGCCCGAGATGATGATGTCCTTTGAACGGTCCTTGAGCGCGATATAGCCATCGGGGTGCATGACGCCCAGATCACCGGACGCGAACCAGCCACCGTGAAAGGCCTTGTCGGTAGCGTCGGGATTCTTGAGGTATCCTTTCATCACCACGTTGCCCTGCATGAATATCTCACCCATGGTTTCGCCATCAGCCGGAACCGGTTCCAGCGTTTCCGGGTCGGCCACCATCAGTCCGGACAACGCTGTATAGCGCACCCCTTGCCGCACCTTGAGGGCCGCGCGGTCTTCAGGCACTTTGCTGTTCCATTCGTCTTTCCATGCGCAGACAACCGAAGGCCCATAGGTTTCGGTCAGGCCATAGACATGCGTGACCTCGACACCCATCGCCTCCATCGCTTCGATCACGGCCGCAGGCGGCGGGGCACCTGCCGTCATCACCTTGATCTGGTGGTCAAAGTCCTTCAACTCATCCGGAGCGTGGGCCAGCATATTCAGAACGATCGGCGCACCGCAGAAGTGGGTCACTTTCTCGTCCCGGAAAGCAGCATAGATCGGTTCGGCCCGCACCGCGCGCAAGCAAACGGAAACACCTGCATTGGCTGCCATGGCCCACGGGAAGCACCAGCCGTTGCAGTGGAACATCGGCAGAGTCCACAAATAGACCGAATGCTTGGGCATATCCCAGTCCAGCAAATCGGACTGCGCATTCAGGGTCGCGCCGCGATGGTGGTAAACCACGCCCTTGGGGTTGCCCGTGGTGCCCGAGGTATAATTCAGGGTGATCGCGTCCCATTCGTCCGCTGGCAGTGACCAGTCAAACGCGGGGTCGCCTTCGGCCAGCAGGGCATCATAGGTCAGGCGGCCCAGCTTTTCACCGCCGTCGAAGGTGGGGTCTTCGATATCGATGACCAGAATGTCATGATCGACCTGTTGCAGCGCATCTTTCACCACATCCGAAAACTCGGGGTCGACCAGCAGCGCCTTGGCTTCGGCATGGTTCAGGATGAATGCGACAATCGGCGCATCCAGCCGCGTGTTGATTGCGTTCAGAACAGCGCCCGTCATGGGCACGCCAAAATGCGCCTCGTACATTTCCGGGATGTTGGCCGCGATTATCGAAACGGTATCGCCCCGTCCAATCCCACGCGCTGTCAACGCACTCGCCAGACGCCGGCAACGGGCATAGGTTTCAGCCCAGGAATACCGGCGATCCCCATAAACCACGGATGGATAATCCGGGTAGACCTGCGCCGTCCGTTCAATGAACGTAAGGGGCGACAGGGGTGTGTAATTTGCCCGGCATTTGTCCAAATGACGCTCGTAGATATGTGTCGCTGCCATCCGCTGTCCTCCCGAAACGCAGTTTGGGCGAATTGAGCACAAAGTTCGCGTTCTGACAAACCCGTAGAAATACGGCGGCAAAACTGACTGGCGATACGGGATGATACGATCTGGCCCTATCTACATCCGGGCTTTCGCGGTGATCTGAAGCATCTTAAACACATGCCGGGATGAGGCATTTCCATATCCCGTGCACCGCTTCCTCACTGAAAGGACATGTCATGGACGGCACGTTCAACGAAAACGATCTTTCCCGCGTGGTCGAGGCCGACCGCGCCCATATCTGGCACCATCTGATCCAGCATAAACCCTTTGAAACCAATGACCCACGCATCATTGTCGAGGGCAAGGGCATGCGTGTCTGGGACCAGAAAGGCAAAGAGCATCTGGATGCGGTTTCCGGCGGCGTCTGGACCGTCAACGTCGGCTATGGCCGCGAATCGATCTGCAAGGCGGTTTACGACCAGCTGATGAAGCTGTGCTATTTCGCCAATTCGGCCGGTTCGATCCCGGGTGCGCTGTTTGCCGAGCAACTGATCGACAAGATGCCGGGCATGAGCCGCGTCTATTACACCAACTCAGGTTCCGAGGCGAACGAGAAGGCGTTCAAGATGGTGCGCCAGATCGCGCACAAGAAATACGGCGGCAAGAAAACCAAGATCCTGTACCGCGACCGGGACTATCACGGCTCGACGCTGGCGACCATGTCGGCAGGCGGTCAGGACGAGCGCACAGCGCAATACGGCCCCTTCGCCCCTGATTTCGTGCGCGTGCCGCATTGCATGGAATATCGCAAACACGAGCTAGACGGCGCACCCGAAGAGAATTTTGGCGAATGGGCCGCAGATCAGATTGAAGCCGTCATTCTGCGCGAAGGCCCCGATACAGTAGGTGCCCTGTGCCTTGAGCCTGTGACAGCAGGCGGCGGTGTGATCGAAGCGCCCGAGGGTTACTGGCAGCGCGTGCAGGAGATCTGCAAGAAATACGACGTGCTGCTGCATATCGACGAGGTTGTCTGTGGCGTGGGCCGCACCGGCACGTGGTTCGGGTACCAGCAATACGGTATCAAGCCCGATTTCGTGACCATGGCCAAGGGCGTTGCATCGGGCTATGCCGCGATTGCCTGCATGGTCACCACCGAGGAAGTCTTTGACTTGTTCAAAGACGATGCCGCGGACCCAATGAACTATTTCCGCGATATCTCGACCTTTGGTGGGTGCACCGCTGGTCCGGCAGCGGCCATCGAGAACATGCGCATCATTCAGGATGAAAACCTGTTGCAGAACTGCACGGACATGGGCGCGCGCATGACGAACAACCTTCTGGCGCTGATGGACAAGCACAAGGTCATCGGCGATGTGCGCGGCAAGGGCCTGTTCCTGGGGGCCGAACTGGTTGTAGATCGCGGCACCAAAGAGCCGGTGGACGAGAAACTGGCGCAGGCCGTTACTGCCGACTGTATGGCACAGGGCGTGATCATCGGCGTGACCAACCGCTCGATCCCCGGTCGCAACAACACGCTGTGCTTCTCGCCTGCGCTGATTGCTACGGCCGATGACATCGACCAGATCACCGACGCGGTTGACGGCGCGCTGGGGCGTGTTTTTGGATGATCCAAGCCGACTAACCGCTGATCTTAGAATCTCCAATTCTCTGAACCGGCGCGCTCTGCGCCGGTTCATTCAAACGCAGAAGTCCAGTCTCAGTTCACCCTCTTGATTTCGACTTCGTCAAATTCAAACCTGCCGGTTCCGAATGCTGCGAGGCCAATTCCCGCGCGACCGTCCGCGCCCGAGGACGTTCGTTTTGAAAACAGCGTTTGAATGACCTTTGTTCCGTTGACATAGAAGACAACATGCGCGCCTCGCACCTTAAAGGACAACTTGTTCGGAGACTCGAGCAAAATCGCGTCATGAGTGCCCGCATGCACGACGCGCAACTGACGTCCGTCTTTTTGCAGAACGTGGAAGCGCCCCTTGCCGTCCACGGCAAATACCACATATTTTCCCGCTTTCCCGCTGCCAACCAGAATGCCAACCCCGCTTTTTCCGGAAAACTCTCCGCCCACAACGGCAGATATCACCATGTCTTGCGTACTCTCCAACGAGTCCGATCCTGGAAAATTTACCCATGCCACATCGTTGAACTGAAGACTGCGGGTATCCTGCCTATTTTCCATCACAAGCTTGCCATCGGCCACATAAAACGCCCACGGCGACTTGACCGACTGAAAGTCAATCTGCCCGCCCAGCATGAGCGTCTGGTCTTCTCCGTCAAAGGTTTCAACCAACACGTCCGGAGTATCGGGCTCTGTGATAGCGTCCTGCGACCGCGCTTCATCAGAGTAACCGACTAACGTGGCAGTCAGAACAATAAGAGCTTGTATTAATTTTAGGCAAAAAGGCATTCTGGTAATTCCATTCAATCCAAAAGAGAAGTTGATTATATAATTACAGCAATTACGTGCATTATCCAGAATGGAATACCATACTTGGTTGATGCGGAAATCCACGGGTTTCTGCCAAAGAAAAAGACCGCCCCAAGGGGACGGCCTTTCTTTCACTGTCTCTTTTCAGAGGTTCAGGCAGCCAGAGCAGCCTGAGCTTTGGCGACGATCGCGCCGAACGCTTCCGGTTCGTGCACGGCCAGGTCGGCCAGAACTTTGCGGTCCACTTCGATACCGGCCAGGTTGAGACCGTTGATGAAGCGGGAATATGTCAGAGCCTCGTCATGGCTGCGCACAGCAGCGTTGATCCGCTGGATCCACAGCGCGCGGAAGTTGCGCTTGCGGTTCTTGCGGTCACGAGTCGCGTACTGGTTGGCCTTGTCGACGGCCTGAGTTGCGACTTTGAAGTTGCTCTTGCGACGACCATAATAGCCTTTTGCGGCCTTGATGATCTTCTTGTGACGGGCGTGAGTTACGGTTCCACCTTTAACGCGGGACATCTCTTACATCTCCTCTTAGCGGTCGTAGGGCATGTAGCCCTTGACGATCTTTGCGTCGGGGGCGGACAGGGTGGTGTTGCCACGGGCATCGCGGATGAATTTCTTGGTCCGCTTGATCATGCCGTGCCGTTTGCCGGCCTGGCCAGCAAGGACCTTACCGGTCGCAGTCACCTTGAAGCGCTTCTTGGCGCTTGATTTGGTCTTCATCTTAGGCATTTCCGTCTCCTTTTCCGGGTTCGGTTTCAGACGCGACTCGGCATGCCATCTCGGCCGGTCACGCGATCAGAAGCGCCGTTTACGCAAGTTCGGTCATACTGGCAAGGGGGTTTGGACCAGAATCTATGCTTTTTGCAGGCTGGTCAGGCACCGGGGCGACACAAGCCGCCCCGGTGATTGGACTTAGTGTTCAAATTTGCGGATTTCACCGCTCTTCAGCCTTGCGGAGTAGGACGCCAGTTCCTGCCGCACCACTTTCATCAGGAAGTAGAGGGCAAAGACGTTCACAACCGCCATCGCAAAGATCGCCGCATCCGAGAAGTCGATAACCGGACCGAGGTTGGCTGCAGCGCCGATCACCACGAAGACGCAGAAGATGATCTTGAAGATCAGCTCTTTTGTGTGACCTTCTCCGAACAGGTAGGTCCAGGCCTTCAGGCCATAGTAGGACCAGCTGATCATTGTCGAGAAGGCAAACAGGATCACCGCGATCGCAAGGATGTACGGGAACCAGCTGAACGCGCTGGCAAAGGCGGCAGAGGTCAGGCTGACGCCGGAATTGCCATCCACTGTTGCGATGGCGGAACCCGCCTCGTTCAGCATGTAGTTGCCGGTTTCAGGGTCGATGATCAGCTGTTGCGTGATGATGATCACCAGTGCCGTCATGGTACAGATCACGACGGTATCGATGAACGGTTCAAGCAGCGATACAAAACCCTCGGTGATCGGTTCCTTGGTCCGAACCGCCGAGTGCGCAATCGCCGCCGAGCCAACGCCCGCCTCGTTCGAGAATGCCGCGCGCTTGAAGCCCTGGATCAGCGCGCCGACCATGCCCCCTGCTACGCCCAGCCCCGTGAAGGCACCGGCAAAGATCTGACCAAAGGCCCAGCCGATCATGTCCGCATTCATCGCGATGATGACCAGTGCGGTGGCGACATACAGCACACCCATGAACGGCACGACCTTTTCAGTCACCCGAGCGATGGATTTCAGACCGCCAACAATGACCATGAACACGACCGCGGCAAAAACAATACCGGTAATCCAGCCCGGATAGTCGCCAACGATACCGGCGATCTGCTGATGCGCCTGGTTGGCCTGGAACATGTTCCCGCCGCCCAACGCGCCCAGAATACAGAAGATCGAGAACAGCACCGCCAGGATCTTACCACCGGGCAGGCCCAGCTCGTCGAAGCCCTTGGACATGTAATACATCGGGCCACCTGAAACGGTGCCGTCTTCGTATTCATTGCGGTATTTCACGCCCAGCGTACATTCGGTGAACTTCGATGCCATGCCCAGAAGACCCGCAAGGATCATCCAGAAGGTTGCGCCTGGCCCACCGATGCCAATGGCAACGGCCACGCCCGCGATGTTCCCCAGGCCCACAGTGCCGGACAGCGCCGTGGCCAATGCCTGAAAGTGGCTGACCTCGCCCGCGTCGTTGGGATCGGAATAGTCACCTTTGACAAGGCTGATCGCGTGACCAAAGAACCGCAACTGCACAAGCGCGAAATACAGCGTGAAAACCGATGCAGCGATGACCAGCCACATAACGATCCACGGAAAGCTGGTTCCGGGCAGCGGTGCAAATATGAAGCTGACAAACGGCCCGGTCAGGTTTGCAAAGGCCTGATTGATTTTTTCGTCCAGTCCCGGCGCCTCTTGCGCAAGGGCAGGGCTGGCGGCAATGGTGGCGGCCGTTACGGCGCCAAGTGTTTTTAGCGTTCTCATTTTTGGCCCTCCCCTCAGTTCACGACCGTAACCGGAACGTCGGCATGCATCACCAGATATTGCGTCGAACTGCCGAACAGGCGTTTCTTGATCCCGTCCGCAGATGCCCGGCCCACGACGATTTGCGAGCCTCCGTTTTCGACAGTGATGGCGTTCAGCGTTTCCGCCACATCGCCATGGCGCACAATGCCCTGCGCCTCGAAACCCGCAGCCCTGAGGGCCTCTACGGCTGGTGTCACGACACGCGACAACGCCAGATCAACCTCTTCTTCGCGGCGCTTGTGGCGCTGGGCGTTTTCTTCAGGTGTCTGGAATGTGTAAGGTGACCATTCGATCACATAAGCGACCAGCAAATCGCACGTTCCGATCAGCTTTGCCAAATCCTTGGCAAAGGCAATCGCACGCTCGCCGGTTTCAGTCCCGTCGAGTCCTATGACAATCTTTGTTGTCATTTCGTTCCTCCGTTTTTGTTGTTAAGGCCGGGGCCCACGCCCCCGGCAGGGCGGCCGGAACTTGGAACTTTTCAACAAGACCGCCCTTTGGTAAGTATTAGGAAATTTCACTAGGAATTGGAGATTTTTTTGGGCCATTTTCAGTGTAATTTATCGAATTGCGCCAAAAATACAGGGAATTTTACTGATTAGCAGAGATTTAGACAATATCGATCAACGCATCCTGTACGAGCTGGAGGCCAATGGCCGGCTCTCGATAGTTGAGTTGGCGGCGCGCGTAAACCTTACCAATACGCCCTGTTCCGAGCGTGTAAAACGACTTGAGAAGAATGGTTATATCAAAGGGTACAGAGCCGTCGTCGACAAGGAAAGGATGGGGCTGGCGCTGCTGACCGTGGTGCAGGTATCCCTGGTCGCAACTGCGGAACAATCCCTTGTGAAATTCAATGAGGCTGTTCGGAATGTGTCGGAAATCGAAAGCTGCCTGATGGTGGCGGGATCGTTTGATTATCTGTTGACTGTTCGAACGCGCGACATTGCACATTTCCGGCTGGTTCTGGGCGAGAAGATCAACAAGCTGCCGGGGATACATCAGACCAGCTCTTTTACAGTTATGGAGATTGTAAAAGAGCCGGTTGGCTGACACGACACTCGGGCCCGAGTGTCGGCCTTCGGTTATTCCGGATCCGTGCTGTAGATCAGCCGTTCATCACACGGGGCCACGCGCAGAATGTTAGTCGTGCCCGGTACGTTGAAGGGGACACCGGCCGTAACCACGATCTGGTCGGTTTCGGTTGCAAACCCCCCTGCCCGCGCCGCGCGGGCCGCGTTGACCACGGCGCTTTTGAACCGCTGAAGTTCGGGCGTCATGACGCAGTTGCACCCCCAGCTCAGGCAAAGCCTGCGCGCGGTCCCCATCAACGATGTCATCGCAATGATCGGAACACCGGGACGTTCGCGGGCGGTCAATGAGGCGGTCGTTCCGCTTTGCGTAAAGCAGCAGATGGCTTTGATATCGGTCTTTTCAGCAATCTCTCGGGCGGCCGCGACGATGGCATCGGCCACAGTGCTTCCTTTTGCCGTGCGGGACGCGGCGATGATCTGGGAATAGGTCGGGTCGGCCTCGACCTCGATGGCGACCTCATTCATGGTCTGCACGGCCTCAACCGGATAAGCACCTGCCGCCGATTCCGCGCTGAGCATAATGGCGTCCGTGCCCTCATAGATCGCGGTGGCCACATCCGACACTTCGGCACGCGTGGGCATCGGGCTTTCGATCATGCTTTCCAGCATCTGGGTGGCGACAATGACCGGCTTGGCGGCACTACGGCACTTGCGGACCAGCCTTTTTTGAATGGGCGGCACCGCGGATACCGGCAGTTCCACGCCCAGATCGCCCCGCGCCACCATGATCCCGTCCGAGGCATCGAGGATGTCGTCGAACGCCTCGACCGCGGCGGGCTTTTCGATCTTCGACAGGATCGCGGCGCGTCCATCAGCCAGCGCGCGGGCCTCAAACACATCTTTCGCACGCTGAACAAAGCTCAACGCCAGCCAATCGACACCCAGTTGGCACACAAACTCCAGATCATCACGGTCCTTCGCCGACAAGGCCGCCAGCGGCAGCACCACATCCGGGACGTTCACGCCCTTGCGATTCGAAATCGTACCGCCCACTTCGACCGTGCAATTGGCAAAGTCTTGGCCGCAATCCTGAACGATCAGACGGATCTTGCCGTCATTGACCAGAAGGCGCGCGCCCGGTTCAAGGGCTGCAAAAATCTCGGGATGCGGCAGGCACACGCGGGTGATGTCACCGGGGGCTGAATCAAGGTCCAGACGGAACGCCGCGCCCTCTTCCAGCTCCTCCGTATCATTTGCAAAAACACCAACCCGCAGCTTGGGGCCCTGAAGATCGGCCAGAATGGCAATTGGGCTGTCCAGATCCTTTTCAACCCGCCGAATGATCCTGTGGCGTTCACGTATCTCATCATGGCTGCCGTGGCTCATGTTCAGACGGAACACATCCGCCCCGGCCTCGTGCAGGGCGCGAATGGTGTCATAGTCACTGGACGCCGGTCCCAGCGTCGCCACGATTTTTACATTTCTCAGGCGTCGCATTGGTCTTGACCTCCTCATGCCGGTTCAGATTGCGCAGATCAGCTTTTGCAAAATGTTACCGCAAACACTGCTGTGGCGCTTATTGCGCAATTCCCTTTTTAAAGCAACTGCCCTACACCTGCGACAAACTAGATGACAGGCTTATGACTTACACCCCGTTTTTTGTTCACGGCGCGGATCGCCCGTCCCGATGGCTGATCACATGCGACCACGCAACCAACATCGTTCCCCCCGAGGTCAATGACGGAGACCTTGGCCTGCCGCGCGAGGATATGGAGCGCCATATCGCCTATGATGTCGGCGCGTATGAGGTATCAAAGCATCTGGGCGAGATTCTGAACGCGCCGGTGATCGCCGCCAATTTCTCGCGCCTTGTAATCGACCCGAACCGAGGGGAAGATGACCCCACGCTGTTGATGAAACTGTATGACGGGTCGATCATTCCCGGCAACCGCCATGCCGATGCCGCCGAGCGCGAACGCCGCCTGGACATGTGTTATCGCCCCTACCACACAGCGTTGGCCGAGATGGCGGCACTGCCACATGCGGTAATTGTGTCGATGCATTCCTTCACGCGCCAGTTGCGTGGACGTGACCCCCGACCATGGCACATTGGCGTATTGCACACCCCGGACGAGCGGTTTTCGCGCCCTTTGATCAATCGGCTGCAACAGGAAGATGACCTGTGCGTTGGTGTCAATGAACCCTATACCGGCGTTTTGCCAGGTGACGCGATTGACAAGCACTGCACCGCTTCTAGCCGCCCCAATGCATTGATCGAGCTGCGCAATGATCTGATCGCCGACCATGCCGGTCAACGGCATTGGGCCGAGCGGCTGGCGGTAATCCTGCAAGATGCGCTGGACGCCAGCGACCTTTGACCGCAAGGTTTGCTGGGGCATTCCGCCCCTCACGCCATTGTGAGCAACGCCTCTGATCCCCATATAATGCAGGAAAGGGGATCGTCATGACACATGAGTTTCTGACAACGTTTTTTGGTTGGATGGCCGCGCTTAATATCGCGGTATTGCTGTTCACCACCGTCATGATTCTGCTTTTGCAGGACTGGATCGCTGGCATTCACGGCAGGATGTTTCAGATGGATCGCGCCGACGTGAAACGCGCCTATTTCAGATACCTTGCCAACTACAAGATCCTGACACTGATCTTTTGCATCGTGCCCTGGCTGGCCTTGAAACTGATGTAGGTAGCACTGACCACAAGCACCGTTGTTGTAACGACACGGCAGGATTGTTACGTCAGAAGAAACACACACTGCCTTCCGGAGCCACAAGATGGACATGCAAACCGAAATCGAACTTCAGGCTGCCGCATTTCGTCGGCTGCAAAAGCACCTGATGGAAGACCGCACCGACGTGCAGAACATCGACATGATGAATCTGGCCGGGTTCTGCCGCAACTGCCTGTCGCGCTGGTATCAGGAAGCGGCCAATGAAAAGGGGATCGAGATGGGCAAGGACGAGGCCCGTGAACTTTTCTACGGCATGACCATGGATGAATGGAAAGCCAATTATCAAACCGAGGCCAGCACTGAAAAACAGGCCGCCTTCAAGGTCGCGTTTGAAGAGAATGTAACAAAAAAGGGCTAGGTCCAATACGAAAAAGGCCCGCCAGATTGGCGGGCCTTTTTCCTTAGATCGCCGCCTTGCGACTTTCGTCCAGATAAATCTCGCGCAAGCGTTTTGCAATCGGCCCCGGCGTACCGTCACCTAGCGCAACTCCGTCGATTTCAACCACCGGCATCACAAAGGCACTGGCCGAGGTGGTGAATGCTTCGTCCGCCTCTTTGGCTTCGTCGATGGTGAACAGACGTTCTTCGATTTCCATCTGCGCCTCAGCCGCCATGCGCAACACGGCCTTTCGGGTGATGCCGTGCAGAATATCGTTGGATAGCGGGCGGGTGACAATCTTGCCGTTTTTGACGAAATAGGCGTTGTTGCTGGTGCCCTCGGTCACAAAGCCTTCCTCGACCAGCCATGCGTCGTCGCAACCTGCCTTCTTGGCCATCATCTTGCCCATCGACGGGTAGAGCAATTGCACCGTTTTGATGTCGCGCCGGCCCCAGCGGATGTCTTCGATCGAGATGATCTTGGCGCCTTTCCTTGCCGCCGGGCTGTCAGCCAGCCCGGGCTTGTTCTGCGTGAACAGAACGAGGCTGGGCTTGGTATCTGCCGACGGAAACACGAAATCCCGTTCGCCATCGCTGCCGCGCGAGACCTGCAAATAGACCAAACCTTCCTCGATACCGTTCAGCTCAATCAGCTTACGGTGGATTTCCAGCAGTTCGTCCTTGGTGCAGGGCTCGGCCATCTCCAGCTCGTCCAGCGAGCGCTTCAGACGGACTGAGTGACCTTCGAAGTCGATCAGCTTGCCGTCCAGCACACTGGTGACTTCGTAAACCGCGTCCGCAAACAGGAAGCCACGGTCAAATATGGAAACCTTGGCCTCGGTCTCCGGCAGGTATTCGCCATTTACGTAAACGGTACGGGTCATATTCGTCTCCTCAACCCCAAAGTGCGGCCGCAGGCGGGTGCACTCCGGCGTCGTCAAAATCCAGCGGGGTGTCGCGGTCTTCGGCCAACAGAAGCGGGCCGTCAAGGTCCGTTACCATCGCACCCTGTGCCAGCAATGTCGCAGGTGCCATGGCAAGCGAGCTGCCGACCATGCATCCCACCATTATGTCATAGCCTTCGGCAATCGCTGCCTTGCGCAACTCCAGCGCCTCGGTCAGGCCCCCAGTCTTGTCGAGCTTGATGTTGATGACATCATATTTACCCTTCAACTTGGGCAGGCTGGAACGGTCATGGCAGGATTCGTCAGCGCAGACTGGCACCGGGCGCTTCATCCCGATCAATGCATCGTCATCTCCTGCGGGCAAAGGCTGTTCCACCAATGCCACGCCCAGCCGCACCAGATGCGGGGCGAGGTCGGCGTAAACCTCGGCAGACCAGCCTTCGTTTGCATCCACAATGATCTTGGAATTCGGAGCACCAGCGCGCACCGCCTCAAGCCGGGGCATATCATCGGGCGTGCCCAGCTTGATCTTCAGAAGCGGGCGATGCGCGTTCCCGGCGGCCTGCGCCTGCATTGCCTCGGGCGTGTCCAGCGACAATGTATAGGCGGTGATCTCGGGGCCGGGCTTTGGCAGACCTGCCAGGTCCCAGGCGCGCTTGCCAACACGTTTGCACTCCAGATCCCACAAGGCACAATCCACGGCGTTCCGCGCGGCGCCTGCGGGCAGCAGATCCGTCAGCGACTGGCGGGTGACATCTGCGGGAAGACCGGCAATCTCAGCCTCAACAGACTCGAGCGTTTCGTCATAACGCGCATAAGGAACGCATTCGCCCCAGCCGTGATGGCTTCCGTCCGAAACCCGAACCGTCAGCACCTTTGCTTCGGTCCGCGACCCGCGCGAGATGGTGAAGACCTGCGCCAGCCGGAACACTTCGCGAGAAACCTCAATCTGCACGCACCCGCTCCTTCATCTTTTCCCAAATACTCACGCCGGAGGCGGAACAGTCCGCCACCGGCGCGTTGTTCAGATCATATTGCGGCCAGCGCGTCCACCAGCTTGCCAGAACCAAAACGGAACGGGTCGGTCGCAGGCAGGCCCATGTCCTCTTCGATCTTGGCCAGATAGGCGGTCGCGTCTGCCTCGGACATGTGCTGGGTGTTGACCGAAACGCCAACAACCTGACAATCCGGGTTTGCCACCTTGGCCAGCGCCAGCGCGGTGTCGCGCAGGGCTTCCAATGTTGGCAGTTGATAGGTTGGCAAGCCGCGCATATGCGCACGGGTCGGTTCATGGCTCAGGATCAGGGCGTCCGGCTGGCCGCCATGGATCAGTGCCATGGTCACGCCGGAATAGGATACGTGGAACAATGACCCCTGCCCTTCGATCAGGTCCCAGTGATCATCGTCATTGTCCGGTGTCAGCCATTCGACCGAACCCGCCATGAAGTCAGCAATGACTGCATCCAGCGGCACACCGTCACCGGTGATCAGGATGCCGGTTTGGCCGGTCGCGCGGAAGGTCGATTTCATCCCGCGCTCACGCATCTCGGCGTCCATCGCCAGCGCGGTGTACATCTTGCCAACCGAACAGTCGGTACCGACGGCCAGACACCGTTTGCCCTTGCGCTTGATCCCGTTTGCAATCGGATAATTTATTTCAGGCACCCGCACGTCGTGCAGTTTCCGTCCTGTTGCTTCGGCCACGGCCACCAGGTCCGGCTCATCCCGCAGCAGGTTATGCAACCCCGAGGCCAGGTCGAACCCCTCCTCAAGCGCCATGACCAGAACCTTTTTCCAGTCCTGGCTGATCACACCGCCGCGGTTTGCCACGCCGATCACCAGTGTCTTGGCACCGGCATCCTTCGCTTCGGTCAGGGTCAAGTCAGCCAAGCCCAGATCGGCCTTGCAGCCATCCATTCGATACTGGCCCACGGCGTTTTCCGGACGCCAGTCCTTGATCCCAACAGCCACTTTGGCCGCCAATTGGTCGGGCGCATCGCCCAGGAACAGCAGGTACGGTGTCTCGATCATTGCGGTCACTCCTTTGATTCCGGGGCAGGCTAGAGAAGCGGTAAAACGAGCGCTTCGCGTTTTGGCCCGTCAACCACGGCCTATGCGCGAGTTTCTTGCGCAGTGTTCTCGATGCGCGCAAAAATCTTCGAAGTTTTTAAAGTGATTAAACTTTAATCACCCCACTCGGGCAGTTTTGAAGCTGCTTTCTGCAACCGCATTGCCGCATGTGCACAATCGCTCTTGCGCCGCACCGCGCAATTTAATACCTCATTGATCAGGAAAATCGTAATTTCATTACTCAGACGAGGTCCAGATGAGCTTTCGCATCCAACCTGCCGCACCGGCGCGTCCCAATCGCTGTCAGCTGTTTGGCCCGGGGTCGAACACCAAACTGTTCCCGAAGATGGCGGCATCCGCTGCGGATGTGATCAACCTCGATCTTGAAGACTCGGTTGCGCCTTCGGACAAGGATACGGCCCGCACCAATGTCATCGAAGCACTGAACACCGTGGACTGGGGCAACAAATACATGTCCGTTCGCATCAACGGACTGGATACCCCGTACTGGTATCGCGACGTTGTCGATGTACTGGAACAGGCGGGCGACCGTCTGGATCAGATCATGATCCCCAAAGTCGGCTGCGCGGCAGATGTCTATGCGGTGGACGCACTGGTCACCGCCATTGAACGCGCCAAAGGTCGCCCCAAACCAATCAGCTTTGAGGTTATCATCGAATCTTCCGCCGGCATCGCCCATGTCGAAGAAATCGCAGCCTCCTCGCCCCGTTTGCAGGCTATGAGCCTTGGCGCGGCTGATTTTGCCGCTTCGATGGGGATGCAAACCACCGGCATCGGCGGCACGCAGGAAAACTATTACATGCTGCACGAGGGTGCGAAACACTGGTCCGATCCATGGCACTGGGCACAGGCCGCCATCGTTGCCGCATGCCGCACCCATGGCGTGCTGCCAGTCGACGGGCCCTTCGGTGACTTCAGCGATGACGAGGGGTACATTGCGCAGGCCAAACGTTCGGCCACGCTGGGCATGGTGGGCAAATGGGCCATCCATCCCAAGCAGATCGCGCTGGCCAATCAGGTGTTCACCCCCTCGGAAGAAGCCGTGTCAGAGGCCCGCGAAATCCTCGCCGCGATGGAGCAAGCCAAAGCCAATGGCGAAGGTGCGACGGTTTACAAAGGACGTCTGGTCGACATCGCTTCGATCAAGCAGGCCGAGGTGATCGTGGCACAGGCCGAGTTGATCGCGGCCAACGGCTGATGCACAATAAAAAAGGCGCCCGACCCGGCGCCTTTTTCCAACTTTGTTCTGGTATCACCGCCCAAAAACAGCATTCGGCGTCCAGGTGAACCTTTCGCCCTTTTTACCCGACTTCATCATCAGGCAGGATGTTCCAAGCTTTTGGAAATAGATGATCTTGAGCGGGTACCACCCTGCCTTGGGCACTTCGACTTCGGTCCGCTGGTTGGCCTCACAACCCTGAATACCCGTGACATAGCCTATATTTTGGCCTCCGACGAATGCTTCTATCCCGTCATTCGACCAGGTTTCCAACTCGTAAACCCCAGGCGAGTCGAACCGCATATATCCCGTAATCTCGGCAGCAACATTGTAAGCGCCGTCGAATGTCATGACATTGTCACCCTGACTGGTGTCCCTGTAATCCAGTCCCTGCAGCGGTTGCCCAGGCTGCGCTTTGGACAGCATGCTTTTTGCCTGACTCAGATCGCGGATCTTCTTGTGTTGATTGCCTGTGCCAATGTACTTCACATTCAGCCCCGCCTTCGGAGAAGGCTGCGGGTTGGCAGGTTGCAGTTTCAGCGGGGCAGACAAGGCGGCCCCGGCAACCACTGACAAGGCAACTGCGGCCGCCACTGTTCGAACGCGTTTCATCGTAATCTCCCTGTTTGCGTGCCGTTCTGGCTGGGCGTATCCCAAGGCAACGTCATTTCCATGACTTTAGGCTGTGAGTTTTCGCCCTGCAAGAGAGTGTGCCTTCACAATTCAAGGCGTCACGCCCGCAAATTCTTGGGTGAATCCATAACCACATAGGATGTGATCGATGTGACATGCGGCAAGGTCCCCAACACCTCGGTATGGAAGGTCTTGTAAGACGGCAGGTCTGCACATTCGACCCGCAGCAGGTATTCGATTGTTCCCGTGATGTTGTGGCATTCGACAACTTCCGGGGCTAGTTGGAGCGCGCGTTCAAACCCCTCCTGCGCGGCCTTTGTATGCTCGCCCAGCCCTACACCAATATAAGCGACAAAGCCGATACCCATCGCCGTCGGGTCCAGAACTGCGCGATAGCCTGTGATCACCCCGGCCCTTTCAAGCTCTTGCACGCGGCGCAGGCAGGCCGAAGGGGAAAGGCCCACACGCTCAGCCAGATCCAGATTGCTGATCCGTCCGTCACGGGTCAGCTCCTGCAATATCTGGCGGTTTATTCTGTCATTTTTCATCATTGATTGCACAGCTACAGGAAACACGCACAAAAAAGCAATTTCATTTGCCGCAGAGCGGACAATACTTCGCGCCATGACTTATGACATCCTGATGGCCCTGATCGCCTTTGCCTTCGTAACCTCGATCACACCGGGGCCGAACAACCTGATGCTGATGGCTTCGGGGGCAAATTTCGGCTTTCGACGTTCGATTCCGCATATGCTGGGCATTGGGCTTGGCTTTACCTTCATGGTGCTGCTCGTCGGATCTGGTCTGGTGCAGGTCTTTGATCGGTATCCCGTCAGCTATTCGATGCTGAAAACCCTGTCGGTGATTTATCTGCTCTATCTGGCCTGGAAGATTGCACATGCCGCGCCGGCAAGCAGCGCAGAGGTGACTGGAGTGCCGATGACATTCCTGCAAGCCGCAGCGTTTCAATGGGTTAACCCAAAAGCCTGGGCCATGGCCCTGACCGCCACCACGGCCTATACACCGGATCGGACGATGTATGCGATTGCCATCGTTGCGTTTGTCTTCGGGGCGATCAACTTACCGTCCGTCAGCACATGGACCGTTCTGGGACAGCAGATGGCGCGGATGCTGACAAACCCGCGCCGATTGGTTGTCTTCAACTGGACAATGGCTGTGCTGCTTGTGGTTTCGCTCTACCCCGTGCTTTGGCCGGAGTGAGTTTCCCCATAAGTCGATTTCAGCGATTGTTCTGCTGGGCATGTCGGGAATGTGCTGGCAAGAGAAAGAATCTCTTAATCTGATCAACGGCTTTTGACATGAACGATGCCGCTTCAGTGTCATCTAGTTGCATCTGAGGCCAGCCGGCGGCATATAGCTAGGAAATTTCACGCAGATGAGGCGTCATGACCCAGTATCTGGATTTCGAAAAACCGCTGGCCGAAATTGAAGGCAAAGCTGAAGAGCTGCGCGCGCTGGCCCGTGCCAACGAAGAAATGGATGTGGCCGAAGAAGCCGCCGCACTGGATGCCAAAGCCTCCAAGCTGCTGGATGAACTCTATCGCGACCTGACACCCTGGCGGAAGTGCCAGGTGGCGCGTCACCCGGAGCGCCCGCATTGCAAGGATTACGTGGACGCTTTGTTCACCGAGTTCACCCCGCTGGCCGGTGACCGGAACTTTGCCGACGATCTCGCCGTTATCGGTGGTCTTGCGCGCTTTAACGATCAGCCGGTGATGGCGATCGGCCACGAAAAGGGCAGCGATACCAAGTCGCGGATCGAACGCAATTTCGGGATGGCCCGACCTGAAGGGTATCGCAAGGCCGTGCGCCTGATGGAGATGGCCGGGCGTTTTGGACTGCCTGTCATTACCTTGATCGACACTGCTGGCGCCTATCCGGGCAAAGGAGCAGAGGAACGCGGCCAATCCGAGGCGATTGCCCGGTCGACCGAAATGTGTCTGAAAATCGGCGTGCCGCTGGTTTCGGTCATCATCGGCGAAGGCGGCTCGGGCGGCGCTGTGGCGTTTGCGACCGCAAACCGCGTGGCGATGTTGGAGCATTCGGTCTATTCGGTGATCTCGCCGGAAGGCTGCGCATCGATCCTGTGGAAAGATGCCGAGAAGATGCGTGAAGCGGCCGAGGCGCTGCGTTTGACCGCTCAGGATTTGCACAAGCTGGGCGTATGTGACCGGATCATCCCGGAACCCAAGGGTGGCGCACATCGCGATCGACCGGCAACGGTTGAGTCGGTGCGCGCGGCCATCACCGCCATGTTGACTGAACTGGACGGCAAGGATGGGGCGGCCCTGATAAAGGACCGCCGTCAGAAATTCCTTGATATCGGGTCGAAGGGGCTGGCGGCGTAACCGTCAGCCACCCAACCTGCGCAACAACGCAACCGAAGGCTCACCTGTCACGGGCAGACCGTTGGCGCTTTGATAAGCGCTGATGGCTGTGGTGGTGTTGTTTCCGATCACGCCATCTGCGCCTTGCGTGTCATACCCCGCAGATGTCAGGCGGCGCTGCAATTCCTTGCGGTCGTCCAGCGTAAGCCCACTTGCATCCGGCCCGAAGGAGGCCTGAAACGGCGCCCCGCCCGCGATCCTGTCCGCCAGATGACCGACACCGATCGCGTAGCTGTCCGAGTTGTTATAGCGTTTGATTACCTGGAAATTGCGGAACACGGCGATGCGGGGGCCCGGTATTTGCGGCTGCAACACGGCCACCGGAGTACCGGAAACACGCCCCGCCTCTCCGCCCCAGGGTTGGCCCCGCACCCAACCTGCACGCGCCAGATATGCCGCTGTCGAGGCCAGCGCATCTGTCGGATCATCTGACCAAATGTCGCGCCGCCCGTCGCCGGTGAAATCCACGGCATAGGCAAGATACGAGGTCGGAATGAACTGCGTGTGCCCCATCGCCCCGGCCCAACTGCCGGTCATGTTGGCAGGCGTGGTATCGCCGTTCTGAAGGATCTTCATCGCCGCGATCAACTGACTTTCAAAGAACTGCCCACGCCGGCCATCATAAGCAAGCGTCGACAGAGCCGATACAACGGGCACATCACCGCGGCGCGCGCCGTAACGGCTCTCCAGCCCCCAGACGGCCACGACGATTTCCTTATCCACGCCATATTGCGCCTCGATCCGCGACAGGGTGCCGTTATGTTGCCGCAGCATCTGCTGGCCGGTGCTGATCCGTTCGTCCGAGGCCGCGATGGCTAGGTAGTCTTCGAGGCTGCGCTTGAATTCGACCTGATTTCGGTCGCGTTCGATTACGTCGGGCAAATACCCGGCCCCCTGAAAGGCGCGGTCAACGGTTGTCCGGGAGATCCCCTGCGACGCTGCCCTGCCCTTGAAACCGGCAACCCAGGCATCCCACCCGGCATTAGGAACAGCCCGCATCCGGGTTGCAGGCGTGCCGGACGGAGCGGCACCGCCTGTACAGGCGGCCAAAAGCGTTGATCCGAGGCAAATGGAAAAAGTCCGGCGAGTGATCATGGTTTGGGTCTGCTCTTGTTTGTGATTTGCCGCAAGAGTAACCCAGCCGGGTTGCACAGGCCAGAACAGTGACACCTTGGACGGGCGCTTTGACGATGTCGGCAGGAAGCCGCTCAGCTGACCAGCAAACGCAGCCCCTGCGTCACATCCGAGCGCACTGCCAGCCGCAATCCCGGCTCGTCCCCGGCCTTGAGCGCCGCAATGATCAGCTTGTGATAATGTGGCGGCTCTGCGCGCCTGAGACGTCCGTAAAGCGCCCGCATCGTTGGGCCAAGTTGCAGCCAGACGGTTTCAGCAATGGCCAGCATCGCAGGGGCCTGAGCGCGCAGATACAGGGTTCTGTGAAATTCCAGGTTTGAACGGATATAGCCAACCGCATCCCGTTTGGTCACCATCTCGGCAACTGTCATGTTGATGCTCTGCAACCTATCGATCAGGGCCATGTGTGCCCTGGGCAAGGCCCGGCTTGCCAGTTCGACCTCAAGCAAGGCGCGCAAGGCAGCCAGTTCCTCAATCCGGTCATTCGTCAGCTCCGGGGTCGAAACCCGGCCCGATGTGGACAGGAACAATGCCCCTTCTGCGGCCAGGCGGCGGACCGCCTCTCGCGCCGGAGTCATTGAAACACCAAATTCCTTGCCGATGCCCCGCAGGGTCAGGGCCTGCCCCGGTGCCATCTCACCATGCATGATCCGGGATCGCAGCGCCCGGTACACCCGGTCATGTGTTGCGGTCTGGGTTTCGGAAGGGCGCGCGGTCAACATATGCTCATGTGATCACAAAAAGGCGCCACGTCAACTCGGCTCTGTGTCAAATCTGTAGCGATGCAACTCGGCCCCGTTGTCGCGCAACCAACGGCGGGGCGGCTGATACGGGCCAAAGATCTTTTCAACCTGCGCCCAGAAGGCAGGCGAGTGGTTCATCTCGGCAAGATGTGCCACCTCATGCGCCGCGACATAGTGCAACACGTCAGGAGGTGCCAGAATAAGGCGCCACGAAAACATCAACCCGCCATGCGAGCTGCACGACCCCCAACGCGACCGCGTGTCACGCAGGCTGAGTGTCGTGTACGAACGCCCCAGCATAGCTGCATAATCATCACAGGCGCCGGTCAACCGGTCTCGCGCCAGTTCCTTCAGAAACCGGCCCAGTCTGCGGGCCTCGGCCCCTGTCGGCACGGCAACCTCATCTGCATTCAGCATAACCCGCCGCCCGGTGGCAGGGACGATTCGGCGTGCTTTCCCCTCGATCGGGATCACTTGCCCAAACTGCACGGTGGCCATATCGGGCCGACCCTGAAGATGCTGCCGGATCCACTCTTCCTTGGTGCGCGCAAAGCTCAAGGCCTCGGATTCCGGCACGCCATTCGGGTAAGTCAACGTGACGCGCCCATCCAGCTGGGAGATTCGCAGGCTGATACGCCGCGCCCGAGCCGATTTGCGCAATCTCAGTGGCACCGGCGGTGTCCCTGGCAATGCGTGCTCTCCCATATCGCGACCTCTCTTGCGCAAAGACTTTGACAGTGCCCTCTGCCTGTGGCAGGTGAGCTGAATCATTTAGACGACTCACCTGATATCAAGGGGATTTGACATGCCCAAGGAAGAATGGGGCGTAAAGCGTGTTTGCCCGACAACTGGTAAGCGGTTTTACGACCTGAATAAAGACCCCATCATCAGCCCCTACACTGGCGAGATTGTGGAGCTTGAAACAGTCAAAAGCCGCATGATCGCGGCGGATGCGGAAGACGCGGCTTCGGTCAAAGCACGTGAAAACACGGCGGATGACGATCTGGTTCTGGACGATGATGATAGCGTCGACGTGGATTTGGATGACGATCTGCTGGACGACGATGATGACGACAGTGATGACGTTTCACTGGACGACATCACCGACATGACGTCAGACGACGACAACTGATCAAGTAAAAGGCGATCCCCTGGGATCGCCTTTTACTTGAGAGGGACAGCCCGGACGGAAATTCGCGTCCAATTCCAATTTTGGACTTGCACTCGCAGCCGCTGTCTCCTAAACGTCCGTCCACCATACCGATGGTACAATGATGGGGCCTTAGCTCAGTTGGGAGAGCGCTTGCATGGCATGCAAGAGGTCAGGGGTTCGACTCCCCTAGGCTCCACCAAAACCTAACAGAACAACTAGATAGCAAGCATTAGAGCGGTGTGACACACAGGTGTGACACAAAATGAAGCTGCATGCGTACCTCTCACTGTCTAGACACGGCATATATTACTTCCGTTGGCCCCTGCCCGACACAAGACCAAAACCCCACACTGGACCAAGCACCACACATCGGACAGTGCATTGGGCTATCGCCCACCAGCCCCGGAAACCATCATTCCAAAGGATCAGAGGCCGACGATGCACTAACAATCAAACTGGACTAGTCAGATGAGGCTGTTCACTATCAACAGCGGCCTCGTGATCAACAAACATAAACTGGCTAGACTGGTTGTTTGCGAGTGCGTCCTTGCAAAGTAGCTTACTCAAACGCCCCACAACGAGCTTCGCCGATAGCGTCATGGTGAGGTCCATAGCATCCCTCTGCACCATGGCCGTGCCAGTCACCGTGGTGATGCCTGTCCGTGCATGCGGCCATAGCTATAAGTATAGCCAAAAACGCCACCGTTCTCCGGGTTGCTTTTATGCTGTTGCTCTGACCCATTTGCGAAGCACCTTACCAACAATTTGGCAACCTACGCTTTGACACAAGTCAACACTCAACTGCAACGTCGTCCACATCACTGCAGTTAGGGGTTTAGTACGAAGGACCTTCTCATGTTGCTAGCTACGAGGAGGCGGGCCCAAAAAGCTCGAAATTAAGTTGGTCACAATCCATAATTATAAACGTGATGGCGTTGTCATGCTTGGTCTGCTGCAGTAGCGTCCTGAACCATGGTCATCCGACGATACTCAATTGTGCTACTAGTCAGCGTTCTGGTCACCCTGACCGGTTTTGGCACCGTTGTTCATGCGCTATCAGATGGCTGCATCGGCCTTCACTGTGAAAGCCACATGCAATCAACAGAACACGCTTCCGTGGCTAAAAATAGCATCGATAAGTCGTCCCCAAACAGCCACCATGACCCGGACAGTTCAGGAACCGGCGAGTGTAATCCCTCTATCTGCCAAGCCATTGTTTTGCTCGCCCAGAACGGAGAAGCCGCGCAGGATCAACGTGAAATTGATCCAGAGTTTCAGATTGGAACTCAAGCCAAGCCGATTGAACCGGATAACCCATACAAGCCCCCTGACCTTTGAAGCAGCGTAAATCCTTGCGAACATCTGCGACCTGCGCGTGCCGCTGTTCGCAATGAACCGCAGCACTATAAGCTTCCAAAATGTCAGGACCAATCCATGAAAAAAAGTTACTTACTAGTCGGCGTATGCACCGTCGCTGCCGTCGCCGCTTTCATAACCCTTCGGCCCGGTTCAATCGAAGAGACTACGCCGCAGGAGGCACTTGAAGGCGATGCTATGGTCGCAATTCAGATGCCGTCAATTGAGGGCAATGCTGTAATCGGTCAGCGTGTCTTTGATGTCTCCTGCGCTACTTGCCACGGCGTCAACGCGGTCGGAGTAGAAGGCGCAGGACCGCCTCTGATCCACAAGATATACGAGCCCAGCCACCACGCTGACGAAGCCTTTCAGAGGGCGGTTTCACAAGGTGTAAGAAGCCATCATTGGCAGTTTGGTGACATGCCGCCGGTCGAAGGATTGACGCGAGGCGACGTTGCCATGGTGATCGCGTACATTCGTGAAATCCAGCGTGCTAATGGAATAAATTGAGGACAGAACCATGAAGAAGATCATAACGCTCGCAATCATGGCTGCTATTCCCAGCGGGGTACTGGCGCATTCCAAGGCCGAAGAAACGACACCTGCCAACGGGGCTACTGTAACCTCTGTGCCCGCCGAAATTGGCCTCAGCTTCACCAAGGACATCCGGTTGACACGGATTGAGATGGCCCATGAAGAGCAAGCGGCGATACGCTTGGATTTGGGGGACCAAACAAGTTTCCGTCAGGTGTTCACGATCCCATTGCCGGGCAATGGAACCGGCACCTATGTCATCGAGTGGCGTGGTTTAGGTAAAGACGGCCATGCGATGCAGGGCGAATTTTCCTTTTCCGTGGAATGAGCATGCCAGACATTTGGGGAGTTGTCGCAATCCTCGCAAAGCTGGTGCTCTACATCGGCTTTGCTGGGTCCACCGGGCTTGTCGTCGTGAAGTGCCTCTATTCCGAACTAGTCGCGCCGATAAGCCTTGCGATGAAACGCCAAGCCATGGTCTTGGCGTGGCTTTCCCTCGCAGCAACGGTATTTGGCTTCATGCTCCGAGGAGCCGCCTTAACAGGCGGAGTTGACGGCATGGTCGATCCAGAGATGCTTGGCTTGCTTTGGCAAACATCCGTAGGCGACGTACTTGTTTATCGCCTTGCAGGCGCAGTGTTGATCCTTGTGGGACTGTCTGTTCCTCGCTTTGGCCTATGGATCGCGCTGTTGGGTGGCGCATTGGCCATGTGGTCCTTTGCACAGATCGGACATGTGCCGGAACTGGAGAGTTTTGGTGTCCAACTCTTGCTCCTGTTGCATCTTCTATGTGTAGCCTTTTGGGTGGGTATCTTTAGCCCGCTGCGGGGTATGGCTCTCATGCCTGAACACCTGACAGATGCTGCTGAACTAGGGCACAGGTTCGGACAAGCTGCTGCACTGATTGTGCCAACGCTGGTCGCGGCGGGTCTCTGGATGGCTTGGTTGTTTGTTGGCAATCTCCAAGGGCTCTTGTTCACTAGCTACGGTCAGACTCTGTTGCTCAAAGTGTTCCTTGTGGCGCTGTTGTTGATCCTCGCCGCTGCCAACAAGCTCCGATTTGTTCCGGCCTTACAAAGCGGAGAGGCTAAAGCAGCGCAACGCCTCGCCCGATCTATCGAGGTTGAGGCAATAGTCGTATTTGCGGTTCTGGCGACAACGGCGACACTCACCAGCGTACTAACGCTTCCGAGTTAAGGTAGGTAGAGATGAACAAACACCTGTATGCACTCGCTATATGCAGTATTGGTACTAGCGTCGCTGCAGATCATGAGTTGTTAGACCGGGACCTCGCGAATGGGCAAAAACTCTACGCAGAGTACTGTGCCTCGTGCCATGGAGTTAATCTGGAAGGCCTACCCGACTGGCAGACACCCGGCGATGACGGAGTGTTACCCGCCCCACCACATGACGTGACAGGGCACACATGGCACCATGATAACCAGCTACTGTTCGAGTATACCAAACTAGGTGGGGCAGACGCATTGGCAGCACGCGGTATTAAAGACTTCAACAGCGGCATGCCGGGCTTTGAGGGCACCCTGACTAACGACGACATATGGGACGTGCTGGCTTACATACGCTCCACTTGGCCTGACGATGTTCAGCAAATGCAGGCTAGTCGCAACCTTCCTCATCAGTAAAGGGCAGTAGTCTGGTGTCGGTTTGGGTATACACAGTTCAACGTAGCAGGTTGAGTGCTTCTAAGTGTGACACTAAGGTGAGACACTCTGTAAACCAGCACACTACAATAGTGTTTACTATCAGGGCATTAGGCGTTCGGCAGCGTTTCCCCCAGGCTCCGCCAAAACCTAACAATACAACCAGTTAGCAAGCAATAGAGCGGCGTGACACACAAGTGTGACGCAAAATGAAGCTGCATGCGTATCTCTCACTGTCCCGACACGGCATCTACTACTTTCGTTGGCCCCTACCCGACGCGGCACCAAAACACCGCACCAGACTAAACACCCCGCGTAGAACCTTCGTGTTTCATTGCGTACTAGATGCCCTAATGAGACTGGTACTCTGGCACGGCGTCTTGCAGTGTGCGGTGACACAATAGCAAGGCACATAGAAGCATCGGGCACGAACCACGGCGAACTCCGCACAAAGGTGCATGAGCACTTCACTTCCTACATTGGCATCCAAACCCGTTGGAATGACCCTGACTTCTTTTTGTGACAATCAGCGCAGATACGCAGATCAGTTGCCGAAAGCGCCTGTTCCTGCTGATCCGCCACGTGGCGAACGCGGATGCGCTTGGGCAAGCGAGCCTGTCTGCTGGGCCGCGCTACACCCATTCCGACTTCACTCAGCGCCGTGTAATTGTCATATCAAAGAAAAATGCAGCATCAAACCGACCCTGATTGGAATGCACGGTTTTGCCACTGGTAAATTCCTTCGAAAAACTCTGAGTGACCGAGAATGGTACAACTCGGGTTTTTCCAAACAGGTATCCCACGTTTCCTGAGATCCGCAGTTTTCCGTTGTCAGACAGCGATGCGCGAAACTTTTGCGGACGCGACGCACCGGTTCCAGTATTGTCTTGAGCACTAATAAGTTGAAACCCGGCGGCCGATTTGCGGTACACCACTCGCAGCATTGTTTTAGGCTTTTCGTTGGCAAGTTCGCCGCCATTGTAACGTGGGTCCGGTCGTCTTTTGAATTCGATGACATAGTCACCATAGAAGGCGGTTTGGGCGTTCTCGTTTGGGGGCGACTTGGGTACGGCCACCAGTATCTGAGGGTCTGCTTGTTGGTCGCTTTGCGCGGATGGTTCTGGTTTTGCTACATTTTTCAGAAAGGCGTAGCTTTGTGCTGTGAGGTATCCGGTTCTTTCTGCGCCATTTTGCCTCTGAAACTCTTTCAGAGCTTCACGGGACCGAGGCCCGAAGATCCCATCCACTGATCCAACTGAAAACCCAAGCGCGTTCAGGCCGCGTTGAATGCTCCGGTATTCGTTTCGGTTCAGATTCAGACTGGCCTCGATGTCCGAATTCGAGCGTGGCAACGGTGCAGGCGCGTCTAGGCGGCTTTCGGTTCCAGGGGGTGAAATCGTCGTTTTCGGCGTGACGAGTGTGGCAATCTTCCGATTTGTGTGTCCGACCACATCCGTAACCTGTTGAGAATATTGCCCCGCGCGGGTGTCTGGATACAGCTGCGCGATCAGCTTTAAAGCGCCCTGCTTCGCGCTTTCGTCTTCCAGCTGCATGGCCTCGCCCAGAACACGTTGCGCCGACCGCTCGCGCTCATCGACAGGGCGAACGACATTGGCAGCATCTGCAGTGGCATCGTCACTTTTGATTGGCTCTTTGAGTGCTGCTGGGACAAGGAAAATGTCATGACCGGGCAGAGACCCATAGGTGAATGGCTCCTGATACCCATCTGTAAGTTCGTAAACTGTATCCCGCACCTTCCGGAACATCTTCCCAAGCTCCAACCCGGGTACCTCGATATGTTCAAGAAAGGCCTCTGCATACGGGCTGTTGCGACCGTCACCATCCAGCGCCAAAGTCCCGCCTCGCGCTGAATACCCGACAAGAACCCCACTGGGATCGATGCGGCCTAACCCTTGACCAATTGATCGGGTTGCAGTGGTTCGAACCATATCGCTCACGAACGGGTTGTTCCGACACGCATCCACTATGACCAGCTTCAAGCCTTTCGCGGTCGAAACGGCGTTGAGCACCGTATCCAGACGGATTGCCTCGAATTCTACGTCCTTGTCACTCCTGAGTTCGGCATTGGTCGGTATCAGGTAGTTTGTGTTGTCGATTTCGATCCCGTGACCTGCAAAATAGACTAATACCATATCCGCATCGACTACATCCTCAGAGAAGTCTCTTAAGGTCAGGCGCATTTCGCGGTAGTCGAGGTTTTGTTTTGCTGTGACATGAAAGCCGATCCTCTTGAGGGCGGCAGAAATATCCTGGGCGTCATTGGCTGAGTTTGGGATGTTTGACACATGCTCATATCGTGCATTTCCAATTACCAAAGCCACACGTTTTGCATGAGGCGTTTCCGCAAGTGCTGCGTTCAGTCCGAACATCAAAACGAAGCTCAGATATATCCACGATCCAAAGAAGCATTGGTGCAATTGGCGCGTTAACATGGCAAAATCGTCCACTGAAACCGGACCTAATATAGCATAAATGGAGTTTATGGGCGACGTTGTTGTCAAACCAACTGCTTCACTTGGGCCTTGTGTGACGTCAGCACCCACCGGACAGATTTAGGGGTTTGAGCAACGGAGGATTTCTGGTTCTCCGCAATATCACCCGCACGATCGCGGCTTACTAACGCACGCTTGTCACGCCCGATACGCCCTATGATCGCTTTGTGAAAGGCGAGGATGCGGCGCTGTTACAAGCAGATTTGCGCGGCCTCGTGCTTTTCGACAAGATCGGCTGCCGAAACTGCCATATCGATGCCGCGCTCTCCACAGCGGGCACTGAAAAGCCACTTGGGACTTACCGAATATTCCCGGTGTTTCGGGACGGCAATCCCTATCTGGTAAAATACGATCTGCTTCTTGAGGAGCGTCCCGTCCGGTTTCGCGTGCCCTGCCTGCGCAATGTCGCGCTGACCGCGCCCTATTTCCACAATGGCTCGGTAAGCGATCTGGAAGAGGCGATCAGAGTTATGGCCGTTTCTCAGTTGGGACGCACCCTGAGCGATGATCCTTTGGCAGACATCCACATTGTGGCCGCGAGCGCTGAAGACACAGTTCCAGGGCGGAACACGGACATGCTCATCAATCGCGCAGTGAGCCGACAAGAGGTGTCTGATATTGGCGAATTCCTGCGGTCACTCACGGTGGCCACGCTTCCCGATTAGGTTTTTTGCATAAAGAAGACCCGTAAAGGGGCATTGGATCGATCAATCGACTTTGCCGGTTTCGATTTTGTTGGGGATCGCGATGCCCACCGCTCAGGTTAAACGACATGTGGGCTACATTCTTGGAGTACGCTCCGAGACGATATTCTCGATCGCATCGGCAAGGTGGACGTCGGCAATCGCAAGATCACCACGTTCAACGCGCAGCCTGTGCGCTTCGGCCAGAACGTCACCATGAGTCGCACCTTCAGGCGGCTCAAAGCGGTAACTCGCAAGCTCGATCCTCAAACCCAACGGATCGTGGAAATAGATCGAGTTCATGAAGCCCCGGTCTTTGATTGGCGTGTGCTTGATACCCCTCTCGTCAAGCCGTTCCTCGACCTGCATGAGAACCGAGCGTGACACCGCGAAGGCCAGATGATGAACCGCGCCAACCTGATCCCTGAGCAAACTGCCGGACGGTTTTCGATCTTCATTGGTGAACACCGTGATCGTCTGGCCGTTACCAGCGGCAAAGTACAAGTGACCCTGTGAATGATCGTCCAGGTTTGGTTGATCGAAGATAAGCGAAAACCCGAGAAGACCCTCCCAGAAGTCTATTGACGTTTGCCGGTCTGCACCAGTCAGGGTGATGTGGTGAATGCCCTGTGCCTGCAATTTGCGCATGTTGAGTTTCCTCCCGTTTGATGAGTTCTCACCTCGCCCGGCTAGTTGAAGGTGAGAAGAAAACAAGCGCCTTGATTGCTTGGTACAACACTGAGTTGCCCACCAATTGCTTCCATGGTCGCTTTGACAATATTCAGGCCCATACCTGTGCCACCGGCCTCTCTTTTTGTCGTAAAGAAGGGCTGCAAAATCTTGTCCTTGTTCCCTTCACTGATACCGGCGCCATTATCCGCAATTTTTAGACTGATGACACCGTCGTTCTGATAGGCTGTCAGCACGGCATTCTGCGCGCCGTGTTGCTGAGCGTTCTCGAGCATATGTGTCAGTATGATGTGCAGGGTGGGTGCCGCGACGGGCAAGGGCAAGTTATCGTTTTCAGCCTTGATGGCAAGCGCCGGGAACGTCTGGACGACCTGATCAGTGATGTCGTTCAGACAGCATGTACCGTTGATGGCACTCTGATCGGCCAGGCTGAAGGCGCGCATGTTGGCCAGCAGATCCTCCATCCGCTTTCCGCCCTTTTCTACAGTGTCCAGCAGGCGGTGTTTCTGCGCAGATGGCAAATCGTCGTCGCGCAGCAGCTCTGCCGCGCCTTTCAGGGCGGTGAGGGGTGACTTCAGCTCGTGGGTGACATGGGCGGTGTACGTTTTCAATCCGTCCTGCTTGTCCTGCAAGCGTTCCGTCAGCGATTGAAAACTATGGCTCAGATCCGCGATTTCCCGCGTGCCAAGCTGGTCTGGTGGTTCCCATGCCTGACCACCGTGGCCCGCCATCTGGCTGCGCTGGATCAACAGGTGGATCGGCCGGGTGATGAACCGCCAGAATACGTACCCGATAAGCGCCGCAGACAAAGCGACAAATGCCGCGGCCTTGGCAAGGTTGAAACGTTCGCCGTACAGAAAGCGGAAAATATGGTTCGGGGTGCGGCTCAGGTAAACCGCCCCGATCAAGGTCTGATCCACGTACACTGGCATCGCCACGAAAACGCGCACGCGGGCACCGCGGCTGAGGGTATAAAGCGCAGGCGTTGCGTCCTCGCGCACGCGGGTGCGCGCGACCGAGACGGTTTTCCCTGAAAGGGCCTCGCGAACCTCGTCAACATGGCCCAGCTTCTGCCCGATTTCCGCGGTTCCGGCAAACACGTTCCCATCGACATCCAGCATCCGGTAACCCGCAAGGGTTTGCGCTTGGGCGGCGTTGGCGATGCGGCTTAGCGGGGCGGCGATGGCCTGATAAACCGAACCGGGTCGGACGGTTGCGGGCCGCGCGTCCGGGCGCGGTGGCAGAACCGTTTCGCGATTGACCGACAGTGATGGGAACACCGCGTGCTCGGTTGAGATTGCACTCGGGCGGGGCGGCTTGATCCCGGCTGCATCTGCATAAAGCTCGGCATACGCCGCTGACATAACCGCAGCCTGTGTCAGCAGGCTTTCTTCGGTCTGTTGCACCAGTTGACTATCATAAAAGCGGAACAGGACCAGCCCGGCAAAGGGCAAGCACAGGACAATGCCCAGCACCAGCAGAACGATGGTCCACAATCTGGGGCGCCATTTACGGTTCAGCCGGGCGTGCATGCACCCATCCTGAGGCCGACACCGTGAATGGTCACGATCCCCTCGGCACAGCCGGCCTGGGCAAGTTTGGCACGGACATTGCGTATATGGCTGTCAATGGTGCGGTCCGAGACGTGGATGTTATAGCCGTAAAGCGCATCGATCAGCTGCGCCCTGGACAGAACGCGGTCGGGACGGGCCATCAGAGTTGCCAGCAGCCGAAATTCCGATCCGGTCAGCGTCACAGGGGTTGAAGCGAACCTGCACAGGTGCCGCTCTGCATCCAGGTGCAGGCTGCCTTGCGACAACACCGGGTCGGGCTGGGCAGGTGTCGGCGCGCTGCGTTTCAGGATGGCCTTGATCCGGGCCACCAATTCGCGTGGGGAAAAGGGTTTCGTCAGATAATCATCGGCGCCCAGCTCCAGCCCAACGATACGGTCGACCTCGTCATCGCGGGCGGTCAGGAACAGGATCGGCACGTCCGAGGATTTGCGGATGTCCCTGCATACTTCCAGACCATCCTTTTCGGGCAGCCCGATATCCAACACGATCAGGTCGGGGCTTTCCTGGCGGTTTGTATCAAGCGCGGTCAGGCCGTCACTGGCCAGAAGTGGCGCATAGCCTGCCTTTTCAATCGCGAACCTTGTTACCTCAAGGATATCCGGATCATCGTCGACAACAAGAATGCGTGCAGGCATCAAATGGGGTCCTTCAACTCTGCTGCCGATAATAGGCTTGGATCCGCCATCTCCGAAAGCCCCATTCGCGCCAGTTGGTGATTGCATCCTTTTTCAGGTCATATTGCATCCACGCGTCACAGACCTGCTGTCCGGTTCTGGTTTCATGATCGCGTATGGCTGGGTAAGCATCAGCACCAAGGCTGCATATGTAACCGGTATCCTGTTTCGTCAGAGCGCTGCCGTGGCTCAGATTGTAGCCGGCTAAGACTGATGCAAAATTCACAAAGTTGCAGGTATACAAGACCACCAGAAGCGCTGCAAAACAACGCCGCAGTAGCCAGGTTGTACCGAAGCCGCGATGGATTTGCACCACGGTCAGCAGCAAACCGGTGAGAACCAGCGCCATCCATATGAAGGCGGCCACCCGCAAATAGGTAAGCGCATAGGCGTCGACGTAATGATGCAGCCGGATAGCAGCTGTCAGCACCAGGAACATGTTCTGCGCCAACCACATGTAGATCAGAAAGCGCAACGTCCGGTCCGCGCCGATCATGCTGTGAGTGACCAGAGTGAATACGCCCGCCAAAAGGGCCGTCACCACCAGCGGATAAGCGCCCCGGTGGGCATAAGCGGCATAGCTCATCCCCTGAGGCAGGGATACACCGCCGGTCAGGATACCGAGGTCCATCACGGTTTGCACAAGGAACATCAGGTTGAACAGCAACAGCGAATTGCGCACCGAGATTGGATTGATCAGAAATGCGGCCCGGCTTGGGCCCGTCTTCGGCATGGCGGCGGGGCGGGCAATGCCACCCAGCGACGGATCGCTGAGGTTAAGGAACGGCCACAGCAGCGAGGCCATTACACTCCAGAACAGAAGCCGCAGCCAGAAGTACCCCTCGAACAGAAGACTTGGGTCCAGCTCGGCCAGAAGGTCTTCCAGCACTGGATTGGCGGCGGCCAGCAAAGCAAGGAAGACCGCGCCCAATAGCAACGGCAAGGCCAGCGAGGCTGCGTGGCGGCGGCTGTCGGACCCAAGATCGGCGGCCACAGCGGTGCGACATGTGTCGCGCAGCAAAAGCGTCGCGCCGATGGAAGGCAGTCGCAGGGCGGTTCGCAGCAGCAGACGTTCGTTTACGGTCTGACCGAATAGCGCCCAGGTCGCCAGACTGACCAAACCAGCGAGGCTGAACAGCATAGATAGAAGCTGTAAATCGATGGCCACCGGTAGGTTGGTGATCAAGGCAAATGCGGCGGCTATGCGCCACTCCTTTGCAGTCGCACGCCGGGGTTTCATCGCCATGATCGCGGCGGACAAGACCAGCGCGAAGACTGAGACAGAAATGCCTAGCGGCTGTTCCCAAAACAACCAATCAGCAAGCGCTACCAGCGATGCAAGAAGCGGGATTGCATGGCGCATTTTCAGCGTGGACATCAGAGAACCACTCTGCTGTCGTCTGTTGCCTCCCCATCGGGGGACTTCGTCCATCTTTCCCAGCCACCACGCGTCCAACACGATGCTGTCCGGTACGCCGCGAATTGTCAGTTCCTGCCTCATGTCCTGTCTCCTGCTTGCAGGTTTGTGTTCCCGGCAGATTGCCTGCGGCGCTTGCATCTTTGGCGTGACGTATCCGCAGCCTTCATGGGGCTTTCGTGCAGAAAATGTGCAGAGGCGGTGAAAGGCATTACCAACCACAATTTTCGAGCTGCAACTCGCGCCGCGCAATAAATGCGACGTGTCCAGACATTGAACTGCAAGCAAAAGCGCAGTGTGACACAGTTGAACCTTCCCCTGAGAAGCGGTTCGCCGTTATGGCTGAGGAAACGGAGGATCGAACATGGCCAACCCTCTCTATGATGATCTGTTTGGCATTCACGCCGGCAAAGATACGGCTTTCCTGCACCTGACAGACGGGACGACCATCACCTATCGAAACTTTCTGAGCACAGCCGCCCGGATCGCCCATGTGGCCACGCAACTGGGTCTAAAACCCGGGGACCGCGTTGCGGCTCAGGTCGATAAATCGCCTGAGGCGCTGGCGCTTTACGCGGCATGCGCGCAGGCCGGTCTGGTTTTCCTGCCGCTGAACACCGCCTATACCGTGGACGAGTTGACGTATTTCATCGAAAACAGCGGCGCATCACTTGTTGTCTGCGATGGCCGAAGCAAAGACCAACTGACCCCGATTGCCGCGCGTTTTGGGGGCAGGGTTGAAACGCTGAATGCGGACGGCTCTGGCTCGCTGATGGATTTGGCGGCTGCAATGCCAGACAGCTTTGCGACTGTGGATCGGGACGGTGAGGATCTGGCGGCGTTTCTTTATACGTCGGGCACCACCGGACGTTCAAAGGGGGCGATGCTGACCCAGAACAACCTGCTGTCCAATGCGCGGACACTGGTCAAAGAGTGGCGGTTTGCGTCCGAAGACGTTCTGTTGCACGCGTTGCCTATCTTTCACACACATGGTCTGTTTGTGGCCACCAATATCATTCTGGCGGTTGGCGGAAGCATGATCTGGCTGCCAAAATTCGACCCTGATCAGATCATTGACAGGATGCCCGGAGCCACGTCGATGATGGGCGTGCCAACCTTCTACACGCGCCTGCTGGCAGACGCGCGTTTTACCAGGGGGCTGACCGAACATATGCGCCTGTTCGTATCGGGCTCAGCCCCTCTGCTGGCGGATACCCATGCACAATTCCAAGAGCGTACCGGTCATCGTATCCTAGAACGCTATGGCATGACCGAAACCAATATGAACACCTCGAACCCCTATGACGGCGAACGTCGCGCGGGCACGGTCGGGTTTCCCTTGCCGGGGGTGGAACTAAAGATATGCGATGCAGACGGTAACCCTTTGCCGCAGGGTGAAATCGGCGAGATCGAAGTGCGTGGTCCGAACGTATTCAAGGGATATTGGCAGATGCCGGAAAAGACGGCTGCCGAGCTGCGTGAAAACGGGTTCTTCATCACCGGTGATCTGGGACAGGTCGACGAAGATGGGTATGTCCATATCGTCGGGCGCAACAAGGACCTGATCATCTCGGGTGGCTACAATATCTACCCCAAGGAAATTGAGCTGGTTCTGGACAGCCAGCCCGGTGTTCTGGAGAGCGCAGTGATCGGCGTGCCGCATCCCGACTTCGGTGAAACCGTGCTGGGCCTGATTGTTGCCGAACCTGGGCAATCTCCGGATCTCGACGCGTTGATGGATACAGTGCGCGACAGCCTGGCGCGGTTCAAACATCCCCGCACGCTTATTCAACTGGATGAATTGCCCCGCAATACAATGGGAAAAGTCCAAAAGAACATCTTGCGCGACCAGTTCAGGGACATGTTCAAAGCCGGGTCACAAGGCACATAATGGCAGAGCCTAGATAAGCGTCGGAAACTTGATATAGTCCTCAAAACCAATGGGGATAGAAGAATATGAACAATCGTTTGCGCAAGATCACCATCGTAGGTGGCGGCACGGCAGGCTGGATGACCGCGTTGATCCTGGACATGGTGTTTTCACGCACTTCATCAACAGCGGACCGGCCACATATCTGCCTGATCGAAAGCCCTAATATTTCGACCGTGGGTGTGGGTGAGGCTACGGTGCCGCGCATGCCGGTCACGCTCCGTCAGGCGGGCATTTCCGAACGGGATTTTTTTCGCGAGACGAACGCGTCCTTCAAACTGGGCGTGAAGTTCTGCAACTGGAACAAGGACCCCAAAGGAAAACGCATCGATTACGTGAACCCCTTTGCCCATGGCCAGATGCTGGAAGGGTTGGACGCCGCCGAGTATTTCCTGCGCTTTGGCAATGGAGAGCGGGACTTTACACAGTCCATTTCGCCCCACGATCATCTGGGCCGTCTGTGCAAAGGCGCGCGGCAGCTGGGTCAGCCCGAGTTTGAACAGCGTTTTGGCTATGCCTATCATCTGGATGCCGTGAAGTTTGCGGGCATGCTTACCACGGTCTGCACCAAGCGCGGCGTCGAGCATATCCAGGACGAGGTACAGAAAGTCGAGCTGGATGAACAGGGCAACGTCAGCCATCTGATGCTGGAGCGCGCGGGCCGTCATGACATCGAAATGGTCATCGATTGCACCGGGTTCCGCGGTTTGATCATCAATCAGGCGCTGGGTGAGCCGTTCTTGGATTATTCGGACTACCTGCCCAATGATCGCGCCATGGCGTTGCAGGTCGAACACCGCAATCCCAACAAGATCGAAAGCCTCACGCGGTCGACCGCGCTGGGCGCGGGATGGACGTGGCGGGTGCCGCTCTACAATCGCGTGGGTACGGGCTATGTGTTCTCCTCGGCGCATCGAACGGATGATCAGGCGGCAGACGAATATCTTCAATGGCTGGGTGACAGCGGTAAGGGTTTGACGCCGCGGATCATCCCGATGCGCGTCGGGCGCGTGCGCAATGCCTGGGTCAAGAATTGTGTGGCAATCGGTCTGTCCGGCGGGTTTATCGAGCCGTTGGAAAGTACCGCGATCCACATGATTGACCACGCAGTACGCTGGTTTGCAGAACACTTGCCGACGCGCGACGTCGCCCCGTCGCTGCGGGCAAGATACAACCGGCAGATGGATAAGCTTTATAACGAGGTTCTGGAATTCATCTGCCTGCATTACCGATTGGGTAACCGAAAGGATGACTCGTATTGGATCGACGCGCGGACAGAGATGAAGATACCGGATCGGCTGGCCGAGAACCTGGAATTGTGGCAGCACCGTCTGCCGATGGATCACGATGTGGAATTTGCCACGCTGTTTGATCATCGCGTGTACCAGACGGTTCTGTTGGGCAAACAGGTCTATGATACGGGTTACGGTACCGGCATCCGAGATCGTTTGCGGCCGTTGAAGAAGGTGATCTGGTTCCAGGGCATGCAGCGTGCGAAAGAGGATCTTGCGCAGATCGTCAAAGTGATGCCGGATCATAAAACGCTGCTGCGCGATATCCGAGGGGAGCTGGAAAAACCGGTCTTTGGAATGGCGAACGTGGCGAAACCGACGGTTGCGATGCCGGGCACGAAACCCGCACCTGTTACGATCCAGAACATGCCGAACTTTGCTGAAATCCAAAGCGGCGCGAAGGATTTGCAACTGTTCTAGGGGTTCTCTGCCCGTACGAAGGAAATTTGATAAACTGAAGGGCGAGGCATTCAGCCCCGGCCTTCAGGGCGGTTTAACGCCAGCTCATACCCCGGTCAGACAAGTGCCTTTGCACCCGACCCGGATAATCAGAAACAATGGCATCCACACGCAGGTCGATCATCTTGGCAATGTCTACAGGGTCATTGACCGTCCAAACCGCAACGCAAAGGCCCAAATCCTTGGCCAGTTCGACGTTTTCGGCAGTTACATCTGCATAATACGGGCACCACAGTGAGCCGCCCGCTTGCTTGACCAATAGCGGAATATCGCCTTTGCGGCCTCGAAAATCCGGGCAGACTGCTTTTGAAGAATCCTCCCCTACATCCTCGGCGTTTTCGGGAAGTTGGGTCAGATAAGAAGATGGCATATCAGGCGCTTGCCGCTGACATTCTTCCAACAGATTCCAGTCGAAACTGTGCAGAACGGCGCGCGACGACAGGGCCCTGGAACGGACCTCTTGCAGGACAAGACGGACAAACTTCTCTCTGTAGCGCGCGTCATGGGCCAAATCGGGGTCCGACTTCAGCTCGAGCATCAGACAGGCATCGCTATGTTGGGGGTCACTCACCAGATCCAGCAGGTCAAGCAGCCTTGGAACGCGAACGCCATCCATTTGTGCCTGATCAGGAAAACGCTGACCATAGGCAGAATTCCCATCCAACCGCCCGACATCGAACTTCTGAATCTGCTCGAATGTCAGGGTTGAAACCTTCGGCTCTTCCCCGGTCAGAAACTGGCCGTCAGCATCGCGAAAACTGGGGGCGTGCAGCCGGTGATTATGGGTTATGACAGGGATGTCGTCAGCCGTGAGAACAACGTCAAACTCCAGAAGCGGCACGCCAATGGACAACGGAAAGTCGAAGCCAATCATGCTGTTTTCAGGCAACACACCTCGCGCACCCCGGTGGCCTACGATGCGGATCAGGTTGTCGCGCCCCCGGAAAGCCTCGACCTGAGGGAATGCCATCAGCCTTCCAGCCTTTCACCGGTAGATTGGTCAAACAGATGCAAATGGTTTGAGGACACAGAAAACCGCATGTTCGGATGTCGGCCTTCAATCGGATGTACACCCGGAAGGCTGATCGTGATCGGATCGCCCGAGCCGGTCAGTTGACCGTGCAACAGCGTGTTTGCCCCCAATGGCTCAGCCATCTGAATCGTGGCCTCAATCGGGCCATTGTCATCCAGCAATAGATGCTCGGGTCGTACCCCCAGTTTGAAGGCAGTATCAGGACCCGGCGACGAACCAACCGCGACCTCACCAATCATGGCGGTTCCGTTTTCGCGTCGGGCTTCAAAGACATTCATCGCGGGGCTGCCGATGAACTGCGCCGCAAACAGGGTTCTTGGTGTTTCGTATACCTCTAGCGGTGTGCCAACCTGTTCGGCGATACCGCCGTTCATGACGATCATCCTGTCGGCCATTGTCATGGCTTCAACCTGATCGTGGGTTACATAAAGCGACGTGATCCCCAGTTTTTCCTGGAGCTCACGAATCTCAAGCCGCATCTGCACGCGAAGCTTGGCGTCCAGGTTCGAAAGAGGCTCGTCAAACAGGAAGACCGCAGGTTCACGGACAATCGCGCGACCCATAGCCACCCTCTGACGTTGGCCGCCTGACAATTGTCTGGGTTTGCGGTCCAGCAATGGTTCAAGCTGCAATAGCCTGGCCGCCTCGGTCACTTTTTGATCGATCTGGGCCTTGGGCAACCCAGCAATCTTCAGGCCATAGCCCATGTTCTGCCGGACCGACATATGGGGGTAGAGCGCATAGTTCTGGAACACCATGGCAATGTCGCGATCCATCGGCTCTTTTTCGTTGGCCCGTTCCTCACCAATCCGGATTTCACCCGAGGTCACGGTCTCAAGCCCTGCCACCATCCGCAGCAGCGTGGATTTCCCACAACCCGAAGGGCCGACGATGACAATGAACTCGCCATCTTCGATTTGGATGTCGATGCCATGTATGACATCTGTCGGGCCAAAGCTCTTTTTGACATTCTCCAGAGTTACTGTTGCCATTTCTTATTTCTCGCTATCGACAAGGCCGCGGACAAAAAGCTTTTGCATTGACACCACCACGATGACTGGCGGGATCATTGCCAGAATGGAGGTCGCCATGATGACCGGCCAATCTGCCACATCATCGCCAGACGGGAACATCTGCTTGATGCCCATCACAATGGTGTTCATTTCAGGGTCGGTGGTGATAAGCAGCGGCCACAGATACTGGTTCCACCCATAGATAAACAGGATGACGAACAGTGCCGCAATGTTTGTCCGGCTCATCGGAACGACGATGTCGATGAAAAACCGCATTGGCCGGGCACCATCCACACGCGCAGCTTCGGCCAGCTCGTCCGGAATTGTCAGAAAGAACTGACGGAACAGGAAGGTCGCCGTGGCCGAAGCGATCAGGGGAAAGATCAGCCCGTAGTAGCTATTGAGCATTCCGAACCCGGCCACGACCTCAAATGTCGGTACGATCCGCACTTCGACCGGCAGCATAAGGGTCAGAAAGATCAGCCAAAAGAACGTTGTTCGACCGGGAAAACGAAAATAGACGATTGCAAATGCCGACAGCAGTGAAATGACGATCTTGCCCACTGCAATCCCGATGGCCATCACAAGGCTGTTGAACAGCATCGTTGCGACGGGGACATTCACGCCGGAAAACAGGGCTGCCTTGTAGTTCTCCCAGAACTGATCACCCGGCAAAAGCGGCATGGGTGGTGATACAACTTCCGGCTGGGTAACGGTTGAGGCGACAAACGCCAGCCAGATCGGAAAGAAGATTACCAGAACGCCAAGGATCATCAGGGCATGCGTCAGCCAGATACCCGCTCCGCGCTTTTCGACCATTCCGTGCTGCTGGGCTGCCATCAGTAATGCACCCTCTTTTCCACGTATTTGAACTGAATGACGGTCAGCAGGCCGACGACAATCAGCAAAATGACCGATTGCGCCGAAGACGAGCCCAGATCCTGACCGACGAACCCGTCTGAAAAGACCTTGTAGACCAGTATGGTCGTGGCCTGCTGCGGCCCGCCGCCGGTGATTGTGTGGATTACGCCAAAAGTTTCAAAGAACGCGTAAACCACATTCACAACAAGCAGGAAGAACGCTGTAGGTGACAGCAACGGCAGGACAATCGTGAAAAACCTGCGCCAGAATCGTGCGCCATCGATCGCGGCGGCCTCGATGACCGACCTCGGAACCGACTGGAGTGCGGCGAAGAAGAACAAAAAGTTATAACTGATGCGCCCCCAGGCCGAAGCGACAACCACAAGCCCCATCGCTTCGGTGCCATTCAAGACGTGGTTCCAGTCATAGCCCAGCTGTCCAAGATACCACGACACGACACCGACGCGCGTGTTGAACATGAACAGCCAGAGTACACCCGCAACCGCCGGTGCGACTGCATAAGGCCAAATCAACAGAGTCCGATAAGCTCCGGATCCTTTGATCAGCCGATCTGCAATGACTGCCAGAAACAGGGCCGGGATCATGGAGCAGAGCGTAACAAGCGTCGAAAACACCGCCGTGGTTACAAAGGATGCGCGATAAAACTTGTCGCTCAGCAGAAATTCAAAATTGCCCAGACCGACGAACTTGGACGACAACCCGAACGGATCTGGGATGAACAGCGACTGCCATACAGCTTGTGCAGCGGGATAGAAGAAGAATACGGCTGAAATGACGACCTGTGGGGCGATCAGCGCCAATGGCAACAGCCAGCCGCGAAAAGTGACGCGTTTTTCCATCCTGATGACCCGCCGAGAAAAGTGGATGCGGGCTCTGCCGAGCCCGCACCGGATTTCAGAGGTTTATTGATTTGCCGATTCGAACCTGCGCAGAAGCGCGTCACCGCGTTCTTTTGCGCTGTCCATGGCTTCCTGGGCGGTTTTCTCACCGGACCAGATGGCCTCAAGCTCCTCATCGATGATACCGCGGATTTGATCGAACGACCCCAGACGCAGACCTTTCGAGTTTGCTGTCGGCTCTTTCGCGGTCATCTGGATCACAGCGATATCGGTGCCCGGGTTTTCATCATAGAAACCGGCCGCACGGGTCGCTTCACCGGCTTCCGCGGTAATCGGAAGATACCCGGTATTCTGGTGCCATGCCGCCTGAACGTCAGACGAAGACAAGAAGCTCAAGAACTCGCCAACGCCTTTATATTCTTCCGGATCATGACCTTCCATCACCCAAAGGGATGCACCGCCGATGATGGTATTCTGCGGCTCGCTTGTGACCGCTTCCCAATACGGCAGCGGGCGCACATCAAAGTCGAACTCGGCCTCGGCTTTTATCCCGGCATACCCGGCCGAGCTTTCGGTGAACAAGGCACACTCACCGGCCCGGAAGTTTGCGCCGCCTTCATTTCTGCGACCGGTATAGATGAATTCCCCATCCTTTGCCCAGTCGCCCATGGCGCTCAGGTGCGCGACCTGTACCGGGCCGTTCAGCATCAGTTCTGTATCCAGACCGGCAAAACCATTGTCCTGCGATGCAAACGGAACGTTGTGATAGGCAGACAGGTTTTCCAGGTGGATCCAGCTTTGCCACGCCGTCACCAGCGGGCAGTCCTCGCCTCCGGCTTTGAGTTGCTCCAGCACATCACCAACTTTTTCCCAAGTCGACAGGTCAGTGTCAGGATCAACACCCGCCGCCTGCATGGCATCGCGGTTGACCCACAAGACCGGCGTGGAAGAGTTGAACGGCAGCGACAACATATCTCCGTCGGTGGTGGTGTAATAACCTTTCACCGCACCGATATAGGCATCGGGATCAAAAGACGCGCCACTTTCGGCCATGACTTTGTAGACCGGCTTGATCGCGCCTTTTGCCGACATCATCGTTGCGGTACCGACTTCGAAAACCATCAGGATATGTGGCTGTTCACCTGCGCGGAAAGCGGCAATACCAGCGTTCAGGGTTTCCGAGTAGTTGCCCTTGTGGCTTTCGACCACGACAAACTCATCCTGACTGGCGTTGAACTCTTCAACCTGCGCTTTGACAAGTTCGCCAAGGCGGCCGGTGAAGGCATGCCAGAATTGAACTTCGGTTTGTGCCATTGCCGCCAAGGGGGACAAGGCAGTTGTAACGGCAAGAGCGCCAAGCAAATTCTTTTTCATGATTCCTCCCATGCATCAGGTTCGATGCTTCGTTGAGTACCGACTTCAACGCGTATTCGACACACATGACGATTTCACGACGTTACCGCTAAAGAAATATAATTCAAGCCCTATTTTTTGGCAAAAATCATAATACGGTGTTATACACATTGAATGTACAAGCAGCACCGGGTCTGGAATGAGACAAACTTTGAGAATTCGGCAACTGGAAGCGCTCATGGCGGTGACCACCAATGGTTCGGTCACAGCAGCTGCCGCCGATTTGGGGATAAGCCAACCAGCTGTTAGCAGGTTGCTTTCGGATCTTGAAAAATCGTTTGGATTTCAACTTTTTGATCGCCGCAAAGGGCGATTGGTGCCAACCCAGGAAGTTCGCTATCTGCAACCCAGCGTGGATCGTGTTCTGGAATTGATGAAGCAGATATCAGACGCCAGTCAGAATATCACACAGCGAAAAGCCGGGCATATCCGCGTCGCCTGCCTTCCCGGTTTTGCCACCAGCCATCTGCCGGATGTTGTGGCAAGTTTTCTGAAAGACCGGCCAGGTGTTACTATGACGATCGAACCGGACAGGCCGGAACGGATTTTGGAATGGATGGTCGGCGAACAATATGACTTTGGAATCACCGATGGCTTTAACGGTCATCCTGGAGTCGAAAGCAGAAATGTCGATGTGCGCACGGTTTGCGTGTTCCCGAAAAATCACGCACTTGAGAACCTCTCGGAGGTGACGCCTTCCGATCTTGCAGATGAGAGCATCATACATACGCGGCGCGATAGCGACTTTTTCGGACGGCTTTCGAAGGCATTTCAGCAGGCCAATGTTACACTCAACTCGCATATCGAGGTCCGGCAATTCACGGCGGCATGTGAATTGGCGATAAAAGGCGTCGGTGTTTCAATTGTCAGCGAGCTGGACGCTGTCCATTACACAGACCGGGGGCTAAGCTACAGGCCCTTCAAGCCGTTCTTGCCGCATACGCTTTCGCTGGTACGCCCGGTTTTGAAGCAGCCGTCTTTGATAACACTGGAGTTCATCGAGCATTTCAGCGAAAGCCTGAATGCGTTCAGAACACTTGCCTGAGGCTGCGGTCAACGGGGCGAATGATATCTGCTCGGGTTTCCAGCCAACAGTCTCCAAATAACAGCAGGAGCAAAGAGGTCGATAGCGCCCAAAGTCGTCGTTATTGTGAGGCTCCGCGTATTTGTTCAATGGCTCGGGCGGCAAATCTTCCCGACAAAGACTCGTCTGCGTTTGCTTCCAATGCAGGTAAAGCGGGGGATGCTTTCCCTCCGATTTCACCCAAGGCGATGGCCGCTTCTTTTCTGACAAAAACCGAAGGGCTACCCAACAGCTTGATCAGTTCCGGAACGGCTGGAGCTGCGTCGGCACCAAAGAGCGCCAAAGACTGAGCCGCGTCACGTTGTTCCTTGGCATCTCTGCGCATCAGATCAGCTTTGAGACTTGCAACTGTCGTACTCGGCGGAAGCGCGGCCAATCGAAGGCCTTTATTCAAACGGTTGTTCAAATATTGATGCTCGCCGATCCATCGCACGATAAAGAAATAATCGCGTACCGCTTCGCTCAGAACTTTCTCGTTTTCTCCATCCTGCCATTGTTCGATCATTGCGCGCGCGTTGCTTCGGTCACCATTCAAGGCCAGAACCGACGCTGCAAATGGCATCAACTCAACTGCCTGCGGGTTTCGGTCCAGCTCAGACCTAATAACAGCCTCTGCATCTGTCAGATCATTCACCGCAAACAGCGCAGCACCTTGAAATAGCGCGTAGTGGCTGGGGTATTCCGGGTCGAGGCGCATTGCAGCCTGTACAAATGCCAACCCTTCCTCTGGCTCGCCACCCGCGATCAAAGCCCATCCCATTGTCACATGCGCTTCAGGGTCGCTTGGTTGCAGGGCAATGGCTTTCGCGGCTTCTTGCCTCGCTTCTTCTGTTCCCCGACTTACACCCTCGGCACTGTCCCAATCCGGAAGGTTGAGAGCGACTATTGCCCTGATAACATGGATAAGCGAGGTGTCCTGATGCGTCAGTTCACGGTAGTATTTATAGAACAGCCCGATATGCATCTGCTCTTCAGCATTCGCAAAGCCTGACCAGTGGTGGAAGATGTGCGGTCGCAAATGTACCATAGCTAACATCGCCCAGGCGCGCGCATAATTCGGGTCCAACTCGACAGCCCGCTCAAAATGCGGAATTGCGGCCAGATTGTCCTGTTCATTGAAGCGTGAATATAGCTCCCATCCACGCTGGAACGCTTCGCGCGCCTCGATCTTTCCAGTTTCTATGTTTTCGATGGCAATCCGGCTTTGCATGTCGAGCGGAACATCCAACTCGTGCGCAATCGCCAGTACAATGTTGTTTTGCAGGTCGAAGATCTCATCGATTTCACCGTCGAAACGCTCCGCCCAGATCAATCTGCCGTTCAAAGTGTCCGTCAGGCGGATGTTGACCCGAAAACCTTCTCCGCTGCGTCTAAGGCTTCCATCAACGACATAGCGAACGCCCAGTTTCTCGGCAAAGCCTGCCACATCAATATCGCGGTCCTGAAATGCGAAGGATGTGTTTCCGGCGATGACAAATAACCCTGATATGCGGGACAAGTCGGTTATCAGATCCTCGGAAACGCCATCAATCAACATCTTGTTGGACACGTCGCTGGTGAAGTTCGTCAACGGAAGCACGGCGATCGAAGGCAGGTCTGGAAGTGGGTAAGCCATCTGTGCCTCAGAGGCGCGCAGCCGACCCTTTTCCCATGTCTTTGTCCCGACATACCCGATCGCACCCAACACGATCAGGATTGCAGCCAGCTTCATTAGACGCGGTGCTTTCTTCGTTTTGTGCTTTACCGCCGGGGTCAACGCATCTGTTTCGACGCGGAACGCCTCAATGGGGTCCGCAATATTTTTGACGGATTGCGGGCCAATTGGCGTAAAGGCGAAGGGCACCTTGTTGCGGGCGTATCCGACAATCGCCTGCGATGCGATAATCCCCCCGGGCTCTGCCAGTGCCTCAAGCCGTGCGGCCACGTTGACACCATCACCCAGGATGTCGTCGGCGTTTGAGACGACATCGCCGACATTCAAACCGATCCGAAAAACGATTGCGCGGTCGGGTTCGGCATCTGAGTTTCTTTTCGACAGTTCGGCCTGTATCGCGACGGCCGCGCGAACCGCATCGACCGCGCTGGGGAATTCGATCAGAAAACTGTCACCGGCTGTGTTCGCAATGCGCCCTGAATACCCGGCGATCAAGGGCTCGATGACTTCAGCGCGGATCCGGCGCAGCTTGTCGATGGTGCCCTCTTCATCCAAGCCAACCAATCTTGAATAGCCTGCGATATCGGCGGCTAAGATGGCTGCTAATCGACGATTTGGCCGGCTTTCCATAGTTTCGCAGCCTACCATTTGGACATTTTTCTGGGAACCGGTTTTCAAGGCACGGGTTTTGTACCGGTTATTTAAAACCCCCGACCTGTTATCTGGATGGAAATGGAAGCCCGGGCCGCTGGGTTTTCAGACAAAAGCGGCCTAGGCAGTTTTGTCGGTTCTGGTCGTTGTCGGATTTGCATGGCGTCGCGCGTCCTTGCACAATGCGACCAACGCAAGGAGGCGAAAATGATTTACGCAATCACAATTTATGGGGAACCGGGCGTGTTCGAGGCATTGCCGAAAGATCGCCAGGACGAAGTGATGTCAGGCCATCGCGCCCTGCAAGCAGTATTGTCGGAACGCGGAGAGTTCGTGTCGATAAAACTGATGCCGCCAACGTCAGCGGTAATGGTCGAACCGGCCACGTCTGAGCGCGCTGCCCCCCTGATCACCGATGGCCCGTTTTCCGAGACCAAGGAAAACTTCCTTGGGTTTTACGCCGCTGACTTCAAAGACCTTGAGGAAGCGTTGGAACATGCAAAACTGATCTCTTCACCGGTCGCGCGGCTGGAAGTTCGGCCTGTGGCCTGGGCCGGGGGTGCCATATCGTCGGAATAGATCATGTCAGACTGGCTGGAGGCCACATTTGCTGATCAACGCCCGCGCGCCATTGCTGCCCTGACGCGGGTTTTTCGGGACTTGGACACCGCAGAGGAGGCCTTTGCCGACGCCTGCCTGAAAGCCTTGGCAGTTTGGCCCCAGGACGGGGCGCCTCGTGATCCATTGGCATGGCTTCTGGCCACGGCCCGGAATGCGGGTCTGGACGAATTACGCAAATCCCGGCGGCGCGCGGCAATCCTGTCGCGCCACGCAGAGGAGTTTCAACCGATGCCGGCGGAAACACCCGACCCAGACGAGATGCGGGACGATGTCCTGCGCTTGCTGTTCATCTGCTGTCATCCGGAACTGGATCGGCGGGATCAGATCGCCATTGCTTTGCGGGTGGTCGTGGGGCTGAGTGTCGATGAGATCGCCAGCGGATTTCTGGTCAAATCCAAAACCATGGAGCAGCGCATTACCCGCGCCAAAAAGAAGATCGCAAATAACCCGGTCGCCTTTGAAACGCCAAGCCCGGCTGAGAGGCAAGCCCGGTTGGGCGAAGTCTCGACAATGGTTTATCTGATGTTCAGCGAAGGGTGGTCGACCTCGGCCGGGCCACAGCAAATCAAGCTCACGCTGTGTAAAGAAGCCATCCGGCTTGCCCGCCTTCTTGTCGCATTGTTCCCTGCAATGGGCGAGCAGGCCGCATTGCTGGCGCTATTGTTGTTTCAACACGCCCGGCGCCGGGCCCGGATTGACGTGGAAGGCAAGCTTGTCGCACTCGACGATCAGAACCGCGATCTTTGGGATCGCTCGAATATCGCTGAGGCTACATCGCTGTTGCAAAAAGCCCAGCGGACTGGCCACCGCGGGGTATATATCATCCAGGCTGCAATCGCAGCGGCACATGCCTGTTCCGCCTCATCGAAAGAAACCAACTGGGCGTTGATCGAAAGTCACTATGCTGCCCTTTACGAATTACAACCGACACCGGTGATCCGGCTCAACCAGATTGCCGCAAAGGCCAAGCTATACGGCCCACACTATGCATTGAAAGCAATGAATCCGCTGTCACAGGAGTTGTCCAACTATCGTTGGTTTCACGCGATGCGAGGTGGCCTTTTGCAAGAAGCGGGGGATCATAACGACGCCATTTCCGCCTTTGAAACCGTGTTGGCGCTTTCCCCCACCGCGTTGGAATGTGACGTGATCAAAGAAAAAATCAAAATCAGTCAAAAAGAATTGGAGGGCCTGTAGGAACACACACTCCTCATACGTCCTTGGGTCAGACCCGCATGTGGCGGGCGTAACCAACGGAGGTACCCATGAGTATACTTGAGATGACGGCTGTCGGAAATTCAGGATGGATCGGGCATTCCGGGCCGGATCAGAGCAAAGCCAAGTCCTTTTACCAGGATGTGCTGGGCTGGACGATCAGCGATATGCCGATGCAGGATGGGTCCAGTTATTCAGCTGCAGTTGTGGGCGAGACCGCTATCGGAGGCTTTTCACCAATGCCAGAGGCGCGTGGAAGCTGGACGATCTTCTTCACAGTGGACGATGTGGATGCGAGTGTTGCAAAGGCCGAAGCCAAAGGCGCCAAAGTTCTTCAACCCGCGATGGATATGCCGGGTGTCGGGCGCATGGCCACGCTGAACGACCCCCAAGGTGCCCGCTTTGCATTGATCACGTATGAAAGCATGAGACCCTGAGAACTGTCTGAAAGGAGGGCGCAGATGGAACAAAATTCGCACATTGTGCAGGTTGTTGCAGCGTTATTAGACTGGGTAACCGTTCCACTGGCGATTGCTGTTGGCCTGCGTCGATTCAGGACGGTTGCCCATCCGCTATGGGATGGGGGCGACAGGTTCGTGCGCGTAATGCGGTCACATGGAAACTTCGTCGATTATATTCCGTTCACGCCATCAATCCACCGGCAGCTTGAGGCATCCAGCTGATGCCGGTGGATGAATCCCTCAACGCACGCATTCGTGACGCTTTGGCCGCGCATGTGGGCATTTCAGAAAAGCGTATGATGGGTGGCAATTGCTTTTTCTTGAACGGCAACATGCTGTGCGGGGCGCGGCGGCATAACGACGGGCTGGGCCGTTTCATGTTCCGGGTGGGCAAGGACAACGAAAGCATTGCGCTGGCGGACCCTGCGGCTCAAGAAGTGATTCACGGTGCACGCAAGCTGGGTGGTTTTATCCGCGTGGATGAGAGTGATTGCGATGACGCCGCTTTGCGGCGCTGGTTACACCTTTGTCTCGAACACGCCGCGGCCCTTCCCGCGAAAGACTGAACGGAGAAAGCAATGGCTCAGTTTGAAAGTTTCTCACCCGAAGCGCTTGGTTTTCTCAGGGATTTGCGGGCCAATAACACGAAGGAATGGTTTGCAGCCAACAAATCAACTTACGAGACCCATTTGAAGCAGGCAGGCACGCAGTTCGCGAATGACATGGCGGATGCCTTGCGTGATCTGACCGGCCAGACCCATAGCAGCAAGATTTTTCGTATTCATCGGGATGTCCGATTTTCCAAGGACAAAACACCTTACAACGCACACCTGCATATTGCGTTTATTCCAGACGGGAGTGCGGATCAGCCGCCGATGTGGTTCTTCGGTCTCTCACCCGATGATCTGGCGCTTGGCTGCGGGGTGTTTCAGTACGAAAAGGAAGCGTTGGATGCCTTCCGAACAGAGATGGCAGGCCCCAATGGGGCAGAGGTGATACAGCTTGCCGCTGAGATGCGAAAGCGTGGTTTCCGGGTCGGGGATCCTGAATTGAAACGTGTTCCCTCCGGTTTCGACAAAGATCATCCAAATGAAGAGGCATTGCGCCGCAAAGGCTTTACCGTCTGGACAGATTTGAGCAATCCTGCCTTAGCTATCGAACCAAACCTCATTGAACGAACGAAAGGTGTTTTTGGGCAACTCTTGCCGGTTTTCCAATTGCTTTCTCGGATCGAGTAACCCCTGCCTGGTTTACGGGGGGGGCGGAGGTTTGACAGGCCTCACTGCCGTGCCGGTCTCAATCGCCCAATGCCTTGATAGGATCACCGTCTACAAGTGAGCTCGGAAATAAATGCGAGCTCAACTGTCGCGATGCTGTCGCGCTGAGATGTCATCGGCTTGCCGGATAAACCCAAACCTTAACCAGAGCGGCGCGCCCCCGGATTTTTTGTTCTCCGGCGTCAGTCAACCGGCTTAAGTTTGGGATTGCATCGTTGTGCCCGATGGCCTGCACCAAATCGTGGCTCACGACCAATTGCGTGTTCAGTTCTCTGGTCAGGTGCTCGATCCTGCTTGCGACATTCACATTGTCCCCAATCACGCCGTATTCCAGTCGCCGCTCGTTGCCTATGTCGCCAGCTACAACCGATCCCCAATGCAGCCCGATTCCCACACGCACCGGTTCCTTCCCGGACAACTCTCTTTCTGCGTTCCATTTGTCCAACGCTTCTATCATCTCGAATGCGCAGTTCAACGCATTGGCAGGGTCGTGTGCACTGGGCGTTGGAGTGCCAAACGTGGCCATAAGACCGTCGCCGATATACTTGTCCAAAGTGCCAGAGTTATCGAATACCGATTTACCCAACCGATCATGGTAGTCTCGTAAAAGTTCGATCACCTCGTCGGCAGTCGCGTTCTCGCAAAGCTTCGCAAACCCCATTATGTCCGCGAATAACACGGCAACGTTTTGTTGCCTACCAGCCGCAATTCCGGCTTCCAGACTGCTCAATTCGTCAAGCACGTTGGGTGAAAAATACCTCGCCAGGCTGGCTCGCTTTCTTTCGGTCGAAATGAAATTCTGAACCAGCCTGCGAGAGCGCGCGACGACGATTGCAAGCCCGGCAGACACGATCAGCACGACCATCAATTCTATGGCTGCATAGCCAAGAAACAGAAAGTTCAAGTCTCTTGCCCCGGCAAGCCAGGCTTCAACGGATTGCTCGGTCAACTCCAAGTTACTGCGTACGTCAGGCTGACTCAGAAACCATGCCCACATCCCGAGGCGGGACACAATGATGCTGACACCGCACCAAACCACAAGGGAAGGCCGAAAACTGAAAGATGTCTGCATCAGAAATAGGAAGAAAAACAAAAACCGCGCCGTGTCCATCGCTATGGCGGGTGGCAAGGGGCTGTCGATATATGGTGATCCCAAGGTAAAAACGGCTGCAAGCGAAACACAATCTAACGTAACGAACACATACGGAAGACCACGCCCGCCGCGACGCGTGTAGGCAGCGACAAACTGCAAACCTCCCAGTAAAATAAAGAAAAAAATTTCCAGAAGATTGAAGTAATAAGCCGGTCCTGTTTCCGGGCTGTCGATCGCCTGCCAAAGAAGAACAACGGCCAATGCAAGTGTTCGGACTTTAGCTGCCAGCAATGTCCCTTGACGCTCTTCTTCGGCGAACGCCACATTGCTGCGCGATTGTATTCTGGTTTGTACGGTATCGGACATTTGCCGGATATCTTAAACGGCCTTTGCTAATTCGCTAAGCCATTCCTGTTGTGTGGTGAAACCTGAAAAAACCAGTTCGGCTTGGGCTTAAATTTGCTGATCGTCTCTCGTCTGATCGAGTTGTTAGTCACCGCATCACTTGCCGGTAGTAAACGTGAAGGTCATGTATCCGCGAAACAAGTAATTCTTTGGAAAGGCAATACGCCCCAACCTTCATTTGAGCACTTAACCTAACCCTTTCCCAACCTGTCGAGCACATTGCGGGTGATCTGTTCTACCTGCTCGTCCCGGCGGATCAGCCCGGCAACCCATTCGCAGGTTGCGGCTGTAAAGATCTGACCCTTGCCGCGACGCCACGAGATGATCATCCCATTGCCACGTTTACAGGTGTCGAGCGTCTCGGGCGTGACTTCGCCGAACAGCACCTGCGCCTTGAACCGCGCATCGTCGGCACCGATGTAGAGCGTTTCACCCCAGACCCCGTGATCTGCCTCGATATTGGTGGCAAGCCCCATGGCAAGTATCTCGATCTCTGGAACAGCGCCGTCGGTACAGGTGGGAAATGGCAGACCGTCTTCGAAACGGTAATCCAGACCATCGACCTCATAGCCAAAAATCCGGGCGTGCGCGCCTAAAATGTCGCCATAGCCGACCCCGACTCCGTCAAATGCCCAATGGTCGGGGCGGTAGACCGTAAAGCCGCCTGCGCCGCCGCCAACGCAATTCCCAAGACCGGCGGAAACACCGCGCAGAGCGTTAACTCCGAATGTCAAGGCACCCGGGCGGTCAACTGGTGCGACCTCGAAGGCACCCGAGACGAGGTGCTCTTGTTCGGTGCCCATAAGCGGGTCCTGATCCGCGATATACTTGTAACAGATCTGCGTGTGACCCTCGTCTTCGATCCGGGTCTGCCACAGGAAGTTTCCGGCAAACCGTGCAACGTTGCCACCGCCATCGACATAGGCGTCAACAGCATCACGCATAATCGCGCTCCAGTTTTCGTCATGGCCGACAAACACGGCACAGGCATACTGGCCAAGCAGCTTCGGGTCGTGCTCAAGATCATGCAGCGCGATCACGTCGAAATCATAGCCTTCCCCCTCGGCCCAACGGGCGAAATGGCGTTCATAGCTGGCCCACCCAGCCGAGGCGTATTTCTTGGAATAGCCATAAGCGTAAGCCCATTCCATATAGGGGTAGCGCACCATTTCGCCCGGTCTGGTCAGCTTTTCCCGCAGCGCCCGCGGGGCGCCTTCAGGCAGCCTGCAAAACCCGCGCGACCAGGGTCGCTGGGTCGAAAGAACCGGGGAAAAGGCGTTACCTTCGGGACCGGTGATGCCTTCGTAATGGTTCGAGCCGCCCCAGCAGTTATAAGCCAGCCATGTGCCGGTGGCACAAACCAGAACATAGAGTGATGGCGTGGCATCAGGGGCGCTTCTTACAAGGATGATGTGATGCTCTTCGACCATCTCGTCGCCACTGCGGGCGCGGAAGGTGACAAGGTAGCCGCCAGGCGCCCAGTCTTCGGGAATGCAAAAACCATAGGCCTCGGGCCAGCCACAACCCTTGACCGAGCAATCCTCCGGCGTGGGGTGATACACCCCCGGCTAGCCCGTCTCGGTCAGGAGTGGTTGATAGACCAGCCCGTCGCGACCGATCTCAAGATCCCATTCACGCGCCGTGGTCGACACATGAAGTACCACGCGATCTCCGGGGGCATAGCTCATCTTTGGGGTATATCCCCAGATCTCGAGAACCGCAGCATTTCGGGACGGGCCGATGTAATAATGATCTAGGATATGGCGCGCCTTGGCGCGGGTGCGTGGCGTGATTGCCGGTCCGAACTTGTTTTGGGTCATGTGTCTATTCCGGCAGATATTTTTCCGACCAGCTCTCAGCTGCCACGGCTTTTTCGATCATACTATGTATCTCGGTGTCACCATAACCCAGACGCGCAAGGATTTCGCGCTTGTCTTGTCCGTATTTTGGCGCCGGGCCGGGCAAGGTTATCCTGGCATTCTGCGGTCGCACCGCATTGGGGGCAACCAGATCAACCCAGCGCCCCATCGGGTGCCGGTCATGTCGCACGGCGCGGAAGGTTGCATTGCGGATGTCGATAGCGCCTGCGCTTTCAGCTTGAAGGCCCGCGTCGCGGGTGTCGTGCAGCGAACCGAGGCGGGTCACACCCACCGAGCTCCCAGCGAAAGCCTGAGCACTGGTTTTTGCGCGAAACGCTCGGACAGAGCAGAGTCCAGATCAGTATCGTCCAAGCCGGCAAGTTCGGACAGGTCAGGCACGCGTGCCAAGGCGGCGTGACGCTCGGTCGGTGCGGCTAAGAACATCCAGCCGTCGGATGCGGCATAGCAGCGATAGAACGGCCCCCAACCAAGCGTTTTACGCCCCGAAGGTTCGTCAAACGGCGCGCGTGTCGAAATCATACATGAACTGCGCTTGAATCAACTCTCTTGCGGCGGCTAGCGACGCGCGGGCGATGCCACCCTTGCCTGTCATTCTAAGCCGCTCCAGCGCGGCGCCCAGCGCCACGCAGGCGCAATGCCCCGTCAATGCATCAATCGTGCCAAAATGGGCGTGTTCCTCGGGCGTTTCCGGCCCGCCGCCAAAGCGGGTCATCGCGCCGGTCGCGGCCTGTGCGAGATCGTCATAACCCAGATGATCCGATTTTGGTCCCCGACGCGGCCCGCCCCAGGCATCAAGCTGCACAACGATGAGACGCGGGTTAACCTCGGTCAGCCGGGCTTCACTCAGCCCCAAGCTTTCTCGTTGCTGGTCTGTTCCGTTCATTGTGATTACGTCTGCTTCAGCGACCATTTGCCAAAAAACGTGCTGCCCGCCCTCCGAACGCAGATCGAGCAAGATGCTCTTCTTGCCGCGCTGAGCATGCAGGCCAAAAAACACCGCGTTCCACGGATCGACCGAAGGTCGTACCGGCTGTACCAGTGTGACCTGCGCCCCAAAACGGGCCAATGTCGACCCGATGGTCGGCCCGGCGATGACGTTGGTCAGATCCAGAACCTTGAGCCCATCAAGCCAATCGCCTTGCCCTTCTCCAACGCTGAAATTTCGGGTTGGTTCCGCGAAAACACGGGCAAGCTCGCTGCGATATCCATCCACTTAAGGGCCAGCGGTTTTGGTCATCACACCCGGATCGTCGGCCAGCCAAGCCACATTGCCCATCTGACGCATCCGCCCGTGGCGGGGGTCATCAAGTACGGCCACCAGCCCCGAAGTGACTGCATGGTCGTCGGCCAGCCATTCGGCAGTGCTGCGCTGCGCCGTGGCCGGAGCCTTGGCCCGCTGATGCAGGGCGCAACCGTGATTGCAGCGGATACAGGAGCATCGGTGCTGGCGCGGGGCGGGTTTCTGAACCACCGGAAGGCGACGTTACACCGGCAGCTTCTTGAGGATTTTGCAGAGGAGTTTCCCGAAACCCATGTCCTCTTTGACCGTTATGTTCAGGATGGCCGTTTCTGGACATGCAGCAGCGCCGCAGCGGCCCTAGACCTGATGCCGCACTTTATCCGGAGCAGGTTTGGCCCATCAGTTGCCTTTGACGCCGCGGCGATGTTCCTGCATGACAATTCCAGGCGGCATGGTGCCTCTTATCCAGATCAGGCGCTGTCGTCAGCGGTGACGCCAAAACTCAAACGGATTGTCGCATTGGTGTCCGGAGCACTCGAAACACCGCAGCCGGTCTCTGCCCTTGCAAAACAGGTTCATATGTCCGAACGCTCCTTGCGCCGTCTGTTCTGGACGGAGCTTCAGACAACACCGGGGCGGTATTATCTGCTTATACGACTGGCACGCGCCCGCGAAATGTTTCTCTACAGTGATCTTGCGCCTGGGGAAATCGCTCTGCGTTGCGGTTTTGCGAATACGACCACTCTTATCCGCAGCCTGCGTAAAAAACTCCCCACACGATCCAAAGATGTGGCCCGGAAGAGGTGGATGATTGAAGGTTCTGCCAAACGACGCGTGCAAGTTTTCGAAGCGGGAGAAGGGGATTCTAACAGCTGATCGGCGGCCGGGGTATTCGGTCACATATGAATAAATCAATCGTCCCAGAGGCATTATGACATCGCCCTTGAACATTATCCCAAACCGGTTTGGCTCAATTACTCAACAGATCTCCGAAAGAGGGCCAGACTTGTTGCCAGCAGGACAGCGCCCAGCAAAGCCATCCAGATGAACTCTGGCCAAACTGTTTCGAGACCGGCACCCTTGAACACAATTGCCTGACTGGCGGCCATATAGTGACGAGACGGCAATAGCAGCGTCCCGACCTGCAACCAGTCTGGCTGCCCTTCAACCGGCGTCTCTCCTCCGGACAGCATCAGCATGGGAAGGACGATCAGCATGACCAAAAGCGCAAACTGCGCCATCGAACGCGCAATCGTAGCGAGAAAAACCCCGAGTGCGGTTGCGGTGAACAGAAACAGGGCAGTGCCAAACAGGAACAGTCCTTTTGACCCCGAGATTTCAATTCCCAGCGCACCCTGCATGACAAAGGTCAGCGACAGGCTGGCCGCGATCAGGACAATTGCAGCATTGGCCCAGATTTTGGCTGCTGCAATGTCAAACGGGGTCAGCGGCATTGCCAGCAGATGCTCGATCGTCCCGTGCTCCCTCTCTCGGATCATGGCAGCGCCGGTCAGAATGGTGGTAAGCCACATGATCTGTCCGATCAGGGCAACGATCCCGGCAAAACGCACGGTATCACGGTTGGGGTTGAAAGCGCTTCTTAGGATGACATCGACCAGCGGTGGATCTACAAGATCGACACCGATCGCAAAGCGGCGAATTTCGGCACCCAAAATATTGGTGATATAGCTGGCACCGATCCCGGCCTGCTCCATCGCCGTGGCGTCGATCAGAACTTGGATTTCAGGCTTGCGCCTTGCCCTTAGGTCTTTCTCGAATCCCGGTGGAACAACAACTATGAAGATGAATTCTCCGGCGTCCATTTGCGCTGGACCGCTACCTGGTTCGATTTGTACGACCGGCTGGAACTCGGGTGGAAAATATGCTGTGGCAAGCGCTCGGGACAGTGGAGAATTGTCCTCATCAGAAAATGCAATCGACGCGTTGTTGACCGAGGTCGCTACGCCGGTTGCCTCCATCATGGGTGCCAGCGTGAAAGACCAGACCAACAGCGCCATCATCACCCAGTCCCGACGCAGGCTCATCACTTCTTTCAGGCCAAGCCAGAATATGCAGGACAATCGCTGCATTCACTTCTCCTGCGCGCGAAGGCAAAGCGCGGCGATCAGTGTCAACGCCGGTCCAAAGCAGGCCAGTGCCAAAATGTCCGGTGCGAGCGCCTCCCATCCAAGCCCTTTGGTGAAGGCCCCGACATTGAGGTGCAGAAAGTAGGATGAGGGCCAGAGAGAGCCGATAAGCTGCGCACCATCCTCAAGCGTTGATACGGGCTGCAAAAGACCCGAGAACTGGATGGTAGGCACGACCGAAGCGATAGCAGTGGCAAAAGTCGCTGCCACCTGGCTGGATGTCATGGTTGCGATCAGCAATCCATAAGACGTCGTCGCCCAAACATACAAAAACGCACCCAATGCCAAAGGCAGGGGATCGCCCTTAAGCGGCACATCGAAGACAAAAATAATCATTGCGGCCAGCAACAGGAAATTCACGTAGGCAATCATGATATAGGGTATCTGTTTGCCGATCAGGAACTCGAGCCGCGTTGTCGGTGTTACGTAGAAATTGACGACCGAGCCCAGCTCGCGCTCTCGTGCGACGCTGACCGCAGCCAACACGGCAGGCAGCATGATCAGCAGGATGGCGGGCATGGCCGGGGCCATCGCGGCAATGCTCTCAAAGCTCTGGTTATAGCGAAACCGGGGTTCAATACGGGCGATCTCAACCGCGTGTTCGCCTGTGGTCCTCGCCTGCCCGTCAAGAAACGACTGGTGCAGCCCAGCGACATACCCCTCGACTGTTTCCCCTTTGAAGGGGATCGCGCCATCAACGGTTGCCAGCACTTGGGTAGGTTCACCTGTGCGCAACTTGCGCCCGAAATCAGGTGGCAACTCGATCACCATTGAAACGTCCCCTGCCTGCAACCGTCTGCGCCCTTCTGTGGCGCTGATCAAAGGCGGCGTTTGCTTGAAATAAGGCGATCCCGAAATTTCTTCCGTGTAGGCCCTGCTTTCCGGGCTCTGAGACAAGTCCAGAACGGCAAACTCAAGATCTTCTATGTCGAGTGATATGCCAAAGCAGAACACCAGCATCAAAATCGCCGAGCCAAGAAATGCAAATGCCAGACGAACGGGATCACGGACCACTTCAACCGCTTCGCGTCGTGTGTAAGTCAGGGCACGACCGATACCTTGTCCGGTGACCTTGGTCTTGGTGACAAAGTCAACTTTGGGTGCCACGACAGGTGCAGGTTTTTCTGCGGCCTCCAAAACTGAAATGAAAGCTTCCTCAAGGCTGCCGGTGCCTTCTGCGGCGATCAGGTCCGCGGGCGTACCTTCCGCCAGAACACGGCCCGCATGCATGAATGATACGCGGTCGCAGCGCTCTGCCTCGGCCATGAAATGCGTGGAGACAAAGATCGTCACCAAGTCCTTGCGCGAAAGTTCGACCAGCAAAGCCCAAAAGACATCGCGTGCTTCGGGGTCCACACCCGAGGTTGGTTCATCAAGAATGAGAACTCGGGGACGATGGATAACCGCCACCGCCAATGACAAACGTTGTTTGATTCCAAGAGGCAGCGCGGCAGCTAGTGTGTCGCGATGGGCCGTCAGACCAAAACGTTCGGTCAATTCCGATATGCGCTCCTCTCGATCAGGGATTGCAAATATCCGGGCATGAAGCTGTAGGTTCTGATGAACTGACAACTCGCCATAGAGCGAAAAAGCCTGGCTCATGTATCCGATGTCGCTACGCATCTTGCGATCACGTGCATCAACCGGGTTGCCAAACAACAATGCCTCTCCGGAACTGACTGGCAACAGGCCGGTCAACATCTTCATCGTGGTGGATTTACCACAACCGTTTGACCCAAGAAAACCGAATATCTCTCCGCGATGGATCGAGAAATCGACACTGTCGACAGCGGTGAAATCCCCGAACCGACGTGTCAGGCCTCGGGCAGAAATCACAGGGTTCGGGTTGACCTGCCGAACAGGTGTTTGTTCCGACGCCAATCCAAAACCATCGTGTGACCGCAAGCGCCGGTATGCGGTTTCGAGATCCCGGTCCTGCCCTTTCAGTTCAGCAGGTTTGCCTTGAAAGATGACGCGACCTCCGTCCATTGCAACAATTCGGTCAAAGCTTTCCGCCTCCTCCATGTAAGCAGTGGACACAAGGACGGACAGTCTGGGATGCTCTGCCCGAATGGCATTAATCAATGCCCAGAATTGACGGCGTGAGAGTGGATCGACACCGGTTGTCGGTTCATCCAAAACCAGCAACTTCGGATCATGTATCAGAGCACAGCACAGGCCGAGCTTTTGCTTCATCCCGCCCGAAAGCTTGCCCATAAGCCGGTCTTCAAACGGCGCCAGCCCTGTCGCCGACAACAGCGCATTGATCCGGATGTCACATTCTTCTTGCCCTTGGCCAAAAAGCCCCGAAAAGAACTCAAGGTTCTCGCGTACTGACAACTCAGAATAAAGGTTTCGACCCAAGCCCTGTGGCATGAAGGCAATGGCCGGGCAGATAAGGCGTCGGTGCGCGGCGTCGTCGATCAAGCCACCTAGAACATTGATTGATCCGGTTTGCAGTTTTTTTGCACCGGTGATCAACCCCAGCAGGGTCGACTTTCCCACCCCATCCGGTCCGATGAAGCCGACCAGCTGGCCCCTGGGAAGATCAAGCGAAACCGACTGCAACGCGACATCGCTGCGATACCGGTGCGTGACACCCGTGATGCGAATCTCAATGTCGGCCTCTGGCGTCATTCGAACAGCTCGGGCGGGATACCCTGTTCCAACGCCTCTGGCCACGCAAGGTTTGGATCGATCCGGATCACGGCAACACCGCGAAGCCCGGTTTTGACGTGCTCAATCCGGCGTTGGACCAGATTCTCGGGGATGCGCACACGGACGCGGAACACCAGTTGTTCGCGTTCATCCAAAGTCTCGACCTGCTTGGGTGTGAATTGTGCTTCAGGAGAGACAAAGGTTACAAAGGCTGGAATGGAATAGTCCGGCAGGGCGTCAAGAATGATGCGAGCTTCGGCACCAATAGGCAGCAATCCGGCTTCGCGCGCAGGCAGGAACACCTCCATATATACATTCTCAAGGCTGAGCAGAGTCAGGATTGGTTCACCCGCGGCAACGACCTCGCCGGGTTCCGCCAGCCGATAAAGCACACGCCCGCGTGTCGGAGCCAAAAGCGAGCTGTCTTCGATCAGCGCCTCGATACGGCGCACTTCGGCCTCGGCGGCCGCAATCTGGCTTTCTGCAGTGGCCACGCGCGCCTGTGCGGCACCCAGAACCGCTGCGGCAACCTGATGTATGGTTTCGCGTTCTTCGAAAACCGTTTCAGAGATATTCTGCCCAGTCAGAAGAGCCGTTGCGCGCTGAAGCTCCTGCGCGGCCCGGCGCAGTTCGCTTTTCCGCTGCACAACAAGTGCCTCTGCTTCCACTTTGGTCTGATGCGCCAGCGCCACTTCGGCCTTGGCACGATCTAGCGTGGCGGACAACTCATCACTGTCCATTTCGGCCAGCACGTCACCGGTGGCGACCATACCGCCTTCAACCGCCATGACGCTTTCGACACGTCCGGCTAAGGTCGGCGCAATTTCAATCTGCTCGGCCTCGATCCGACCATTCCCCCGGGCAAATCCATCAGGCAACTGGCTTCCATTTTCAGAGACCAGGGAATAGAGCACCACGCCCACCATCGCGAGCGCAGCCAAAGCAAAAAAAATCAATGAGTTTTTCTTCATTATCCACCGCCTGAAAACTCGCTGCGGGTATTCCTCTATACTGCTGCTGAACCGTGGGCTTTGCTTTGGATCAAGCCAACGACGTCAGGGCAAAGAAAGACTCTGCGACCCTGTCCCGGACATGTTCAGCCTTTGTGACCTGAAACTTTACCACAAAAGAGAAACAACATGGCATGCAAACCAACCCTGGCTTCGCACACTAAGGCAATGCGCACCGCGTTGACAGCCAAGCTGAAGTGAAAACGAGTGGTGGCCGATATCGGAGTCAATTTCTCGACCCTGAACCGATAGCTTTAGCAGGTTCCTCAAAAGACCGCCATGTACAGTTCACCCTCAAAGACACGGTTTGAGCGGCGTTCAGCCCCGCAAACTCCCCGATGGTCTTGAGAAAACAACGAACGTAAGTTGCTATTTACCTTCGAACAACTGCAAACTTGTAAGATGAACAGAAGGCTTCTTAGTCCGGTGCAGGCGCTTTTCGTGGCGGGTCTTGCCGCGCTTGGAGTTTTCACGATCCTCGCAGGCCTTCGTTCTGAAGGTTACCTGCAGCGGCCCGAGCTTGCACATTACGATTGGGTTTTGGACCGCAGGGCCAGCGATGCGTTGGCACAGGATGTTGTCGTGGTCGCGGTCGATGACGAGGATTTGCGCACCTGGGGCTGGCCCCTCTCAGATGGTCAGATTGCGAATATTATCGACGCACTGTCGTCGGCAGGTGCCGCTGTAATCGGTATCGATATCTATCGCGACAATGAGGTGATCGAGGGGCGGCAGCAACTCGAAGCGGCGTTCCTGAAGACCAATGCGATCTGGGTTGTGAAACTGAACGACAGCGGCGGGCTGAGCATCGAGGCGCCGGATTTTGCGCAGAACGACGGCAGCGTGGGGTTTGCTGATATCCCCGTCGACGCGGATGGTGTCGCCCGGCGCAGTATTCTGCTGGTCAGCGGCACCGATCGCATTTCTTTGGCGTTCAGCACACAGTTGGCCCTGCGCGCCACGGGTCAAAACAGCCTGAAAGCCTGGCCGGACGATCCCCGGACCCTGTTGTTTGGTCAGACGCCGGTGCGACGGCTGGAAGACAGGTTCGGCAGCTATCGCGGGCTAGATGATACGGGCTATCAGGTGCTGCTGGATTACACCAACGCATTGCCGATGGCCCCGATCATACTGGCCCGCGACTTGCTCGCCGGACAAGCAGACGCGGACATGATCGAAGGAAAAGTCGCCCTGATCGGGGTTACCAGCAAGTCGATCAAAGACGATTTCCGCACACCGCTGAACAACCCGCCACAGACGCCATTCAGCTATGGCGTATTGGTGCATGCAGCCACCACCCAGCAATTAATCGATTATGCCGCGGGCCGCAGCCAACCGATGCGCAGCCCCGGGCAAAGTGCGCACTTGGCGATAATCTTCGCCAGCGCATTGTTCGGGGCATTAGCTGGGGTTCTGTCGCGCACTGTGCTGACCGTCATACTACTTGGACCAGGCCTTGCCATCGCTATTGGAGTGGCGCTTTCGAACCTTTTGTCTCGTGGCATATGGTTGCCGGTCGTTCCGACATCGGTTGCTTGGTTTACCGCCTTTCTTTTAGCGCTCCTCACTGTCGGGATCATCTCGCGTCGGCAACGCCAGGCCATCGCCAGACTGTTCTCGGATCATCTGTCCCCGGAACTCACAGCCGAGATATGGAACGCGCGTGATATCCTTTTTGCTGGCGGAAAGCCGCGCCCCCGCCGCTTGCGCGTCAGTGTCCTTCTTGCTGATCTGGAAGGCTCGACGACCGTCGGCGGCTCGGCCGAACCGGGTGCCTTCATGGACTGGACAAGCCGGATTTTGGATGAAATGAGCCAGGTCGCTCGCGAAAATGGCGGGTTCATTGAGAAGTTCACCGGTGACGGAATCCTGGTGGTGTTCGGTGCGCCGCTGCCTCGAACGACCGAGGAGGACATCCAGAAGGACGCTGTCGCGGCCTGCCGGACGGCACTGCAAATTTCTGACCGGATTGACAGACTGAATGCAGAAGGTGGTCTGTTGGCACCTTATGGTCTGCGGATCGGGCTCCATAGTGGCGTGGTTTTGGGCGGCACGTTGGGCAGCGCGGGCAGCCTTCAATACAACATCATGGGCGACACGGTGAACATCGCAGCCCGTATCGAGACATTCGGAAAAGCGTTGCAAGTTAGGCGCGCGTCGGCAACCACGATCTGTGCCAGCGCTGATCTTCGAGAACTCGTTGGACGCTATTTCACGTTTCAGTTGGTCGGGCACCTTATCCACGACGACAAGTCGCGGGAAATTGCGTTATTCTTGCTGACAGGATCGGCACAGAGGGGGGCATCGCAATGATGACACCGGCATGTTCGGGAAACACTCTTGGCGCTTTGATAACCGGTCTGCTGCTGCTTCTGGGCTCGACCATTTCCCTGTCGGCGCAAGAAAGCGAAGGCAGTCAGCAGGCTGATCCAGACGAGGTCATTTTCATTCCGCCCACCATCGGTGCCCCGGCGGACCGCGTCGGCGCTGCCACGCGCGATGTCGGGCAAGAGGCTGGAGCACTGGCCGTGCTCGCACCGGCTGGCGGCGGCGTGACCACATTGGGCAAACCCCCGCTGATCTGGCACTTGGCTGATAATTTTTCAGGCCAGATGTCCGCGCAGTTGGCCCCGGTCGGGTCGCAGCAGAACGGAGTCGGTATTTCCGGCAACGGTCGGTTCCGAAAAGGGTTCTACGCGCTCGACCTGTCGCGCTCGGAACTCGTGCTGGAGCCGGGGCGTATTTATGTCTGGACAGTGGTTCTGGCGGAACCTGAGGCGGGGGCCGTCATCGCGACGGTGACGACTTACGTGGAACGGGTCACCGCCCCAGAGCCCGCCGCAGAGGATGTGCCGGCCTTGGCCGCCAAGGGATTATGGTTCGATGCCCTGCACCCCTTTGTCGAAATCGAGTTATCGGGTAAAGTTCGGGTCAACCGGAATGCGGGGTTTGCGAGCCTTGTCCGGTCTGCTGGCATTTCGCTGCCATAGGACACGCTCCAACCCCTCGGCAAACAGGCGGGGGACGCATGATGATATACCGGTCTTTTTCGGGTCTGGCTCTACGCTGCGCTCTGCTGGCCGTTGCACTGATCTGCACCATTTCAGCAGCGGCCTTTGCGGCGACGGAAAAACGCGTGGCTCTAGTCATTGGCAATTCCGCTTATCAGCATGTCTCGAGTCTGGAGAACCCGATCAATGATGCTCAGGACATCTCGAAATCGCTGGCACGTATAGGGTTCGAGGTCACCACGGGTCTGGACCTGGATTACAACGGTATGCGCATCGCGCTTCGGGACTTTACCGAAACTGCCGCGGGTGCCGATGTGGCGCTTGTCTATTTCGCGGGCCACGGAATTGAGATCGAGAATACCAACTACCTGATCCCGGTGAACGCAGCACTGAAAAGCGACCGCGACGTCGACTTCGAGGCCATTCGTCTGGATGCAATCGTGAATTCGATTGCCGATACGCCGGGGCTGAAACTGGTTCTGGTCGATGCCTGCCGCAACAATCCTTTCGTTGCGCAGATGTCGCGCGCGTCGGCCACTCGGTCGATCGGGCGTGGGCTGGCCGCAGTGGAACCTGGTGGGGTTGTCGTGGGCTATGCCGCGCGTGGTGGAACGCTGGCGCAGGACGGGGGCGGCCGGAACAGCCCCTATGCGACGGCACTTTTGGAACATATCGAACAGCCGGGGTTGGAGCTTGGGAAAATGTTTCGCCGGGTGCGCGATCGGGTGGTGGAGCTTACGGATGGATTTCAGGAGCCATTTACATATGGCTCACTGCCTGGCGAAGACATCTACCTTGTGCCACAGGTCGAACAGGTGGCAATGCTGGCACCTGCAGACCAGACGACCCAGCCCGTCGCCGTGCGCCCCCTTGCGACCCGCGACACTGCAATCAGCGCCGCGATGAAAGTGAACACCATGCGTGGCTGGTCGCTGGTCGCCGGCAAGTACCGGGCGGCCACCATCGTCGAGCCCGAGATTCTGGGGCGCATGGCCGAGATTACGCCGGATTGGCTGAAGAAACAGGGCCACCTGTCCACAATGGAGGATTTCCTTTTACCGGACCGCGAACGGAAACAGCGTCTGCAAGAGGCGCTCAATACCGCCGGTTTCGAGGTCGGCGTGCCGGATGGCGCGTTCGGACTGAAGACGCGGGCGGGAATAAAGGCTTTGCAGGAGGCCCGAGGGCTTGATCCGACGGGCCATGTCGATGCGGCCGTTCTGGCAAGCTTGCGAATGGAATGGCAGGATGGGTCTGACGATAGTTTTGTCAGCAATCCATTTGCTGTGCGTCAAATGCCGGATGACCTTGAAATGCTGGGTGAAAACGAAGAGATCATAACAGTGCTCAAGTGCCTTGGCTTGCGGAAAAGCATCTATGGCAAGTACCGGGGCAGCTTCTACATCGCCATGATTTATTCCGGCTCGATCGACGACGCGCGCCGCCTCGCCGAGAGCTGTGGCATCGATCTTGCATCCCTGACATCGGCTGACGAGAACGCATTCGTGGTGCGCATGATCGCCCATGATCCGGCCTTGTTTGAACAAGGCTATGACAGTCGAACCAACACCAGTTACAAGGCTGGCCCCTATTTCGGCTTCCGGAAGGACCCAAAGGAAGAAAATGCCGTGACAGGCTGGCGGTGGTACACCGGAGAGCCGGTCAATTTCACAAATTGGTTACCATCGAAACCGAACAAGACCCATGGGAAAGGCAACAAGGCTTTCGCTCAGTTTCAGTATGAACGAAACGGACGCCGAGACCTGAGTGAGATCGTGCCGACACAATGGTTCGACGGGTCGGGACGCTTTGCACGTTCAGTCGTTCTGGAAGGCAGGTTGCCCTAACCGGGATAAGTTCAAATGGATTGCAGCCCAGGTGCATTGCTCAGCTCTACAAAAGATTCAGACAGGGGCTATCCCGGCTAGTAATACTTGCAATGCAATCGAAATCCGATCGCTCTCAAGCCCGATCTGGACGTGTCGCGGTTTGATGCCGCTCCTTTGATGGCACTTATTGCAGCAAAGGAGACGGACTTTGGGACTGAAACGGACGGACGATTTCCGTGCTGATGCAGTGTAGACTCCGCTGACGAGCGGGCTGACACGTCGGCGGGTTGCTTTAGACTTAGGTATTGGCCTTTCGACGCTGAACAAGTGGGTACCGGCGCATCGTAACGCCGGCGCTGTGTCGGACAAGGATCTGGACCTCGCCCGTGAAAACGAGCGACTTCGACGGGAGAACCGGGTTCTCAATGAGGAGAGGGGTATTCTAAAAAAGGCCACAACCTACTTCGCGAGCCAGAAGCCATGAGGTTTAGTTTCATCTAAGAGCATGGAAGCGAATTCCCAGTTAACCGCCTTTGCCAAGTTCTGAATGTCAGCTCATGTATCCTGCGCGCTTATTGCAGCCGCCCAGCCAGCCAAAGGCAGCGGACCAACGCGGTCGTGCTGACTCATGTCCAGGAGCGATCTCGTCTCAGCCTGAGCAGCCACGACCGTCCACAAATGACTGGCGAGTTGAAGGAACTTGGTCTGAGCGTCGGGCGTCGTCGTGTTGGTCGGTTGATGCGTGAAAATAGCATACGAGTCGAGAGATCGAAGTAATACAAAGTGACGACCGACTGCAATAACGCCTTCAATATCGCGCCGAACCTGTTGAACCGGGACTTCACAGCATACGAGCCCAACTGGAAATGGGGAGGCTCGCCCCATCCGCGTTCGTCACGTGGCAGATCAGCAGGAACAGACGCCGTCGGCGTCTGATCTGCAAATCAGCCCTGATTTTACCAAAAGGAAGTCAGGATCAATGAAACCGGTCTAGGTGCTGGATGAAGGAAGTGAGGCAAAAAAGTCAAGGTTCTGTCGCTGGTGGCAGAACTATGTGTCGCCTGACAAATTACCAAGTGGCGGACCGAGGAGCAACCTAACATTTTATATAACTTATTGTTAAAAATTTATAAAGTCTTAGAAATTAAAATGCATACCACTAAATATACCACACTAATCATTGGAACTGGCGCTTCAAAGCCTCAGGTTCGAGCATGACGGAACGACCGGTAACTAAGAATAGCAGACACTCATAAAAAGTGCAGCGAACGTCTTCTTCGAGCCGATATTGTTGAAAAACAACGTGTTGCTGGCGCAGAGAGAGGCGTACCGAACTGAGCGCGAGTGCCTTTCTTGTCAGGCTTTGCTCGTTTGCTGCGGTGCGGGAAAG